>CAIOYU010000429.1 GCA_903862565.1 uncultured Actinomycetes bacterium
CGCTGCCGATCCGGGCGGGGGCCACAGCAAGCGCTCCGCCCAGACCGTCACCGCGGTGGCCGCTGCGCTCAACATTCCGGTCGACGTTCGATTCGGTTCGACGCAGACCGCGCACGTCGCCGAGGCGCTGTCGGCGGTGAAGGGATCGGCACTCGTTGCCTGGAAGCACGAGCTGATCGACGACATCCTCTCCCACCTCGTGGGAGTCACGCCCGCGCCGCCGCCGTGGCCGTCGGGCCGCTACGACGTCATCTACGTCCTGACCCGCGACGGCGACCGCTGGCGGTTCGCCCAGATCGCCCAGATGCTTCTCTCGGGCGACCGCCCTGTTTGAACGGCGTGGCGTCACTTCAGCAGGATCGTGCCCATCAGAACGCAGACCGCCAGCGCCACCACCGTGACCGGAATGCCGAAGCGCACGAACGTCTTCGTCGAATAGCCGCCCGGCCCCATCACCATCAGGTTGGTCTGATGGGCGATCGGGTTGAGGAACGTCAGCGAGATGCAGGTGCCGATCAACGTCAGCAGGATCGCGGGGTTCAGGCCGGCGCTCGTTGCGACGGTGATGGCGACCGGGGTGAGGATGGCCGCTGCGGCGGCGTTGGTAACCACATTGGTCACCACGGTGGTGACCAACGCGAACACGATGGCGACGACGACGGCCTCGCCACCGGAGACCTTGACAATCCAGTCCGAAATAATCTCGCCCAGACCGCTTTTCACCACGATGGTGCCCAGCCCGATGGACGCGGCGATGATCGCCAGGATGTTCCAGTTCAGGGCCCGCGCAGCTGAACTCGGGGTGAGGACCCTGGTGACCACCATCAGAACGGCACCGGCCGTCGCGATCAGTTCGACCGGCGCGATCCCGAACGAGCTGGCCAGGATCACGCCCGCCAGGATGATCAGCGCGGCCCGGGTCTTTCCGGTCTGCGGCGCCTTGCCGGCCACCTTCTGCCAGAGTCCCACCAGGGGATGACCGGCCAGCACCTCCGCCGACGGGGCAGACACCAGACACATGTCACCCGCGTGCACACTGGTTTTGCGCAGCGCACGCGTGGTCTGGGCGGCGACCACCATGATCTCGCCGTCGCCCTCCTCGTCGGTGTCCCAGTCGTCTTCGAGGTCCTGGATGTCCGCCGGCTCATCGGTGGAGACCGACACCAGAAACAAATCCTGCCGGGCCAGGCCAAACCGTGGATTGCCCCACAGCATCCGAACGCCGGCTTCGGTGGCGCGGTAGACCAGGACGTCCCCGCCCTCCAACCGAGTGTCTATCGGCACTTTCTCGCCCACGCGTCTCACCTTGACCAGTTCGAATTCCGGGGTGCTCTCGATTCCGAGCTCGCCCGCGGTCCGCCCGATGCTGTTGGCATCGCCGGACAGCGGGATCTCCGCCCGCCAGGACAATTCGGGTTCGGCCACTGCTGTTTCTTTGCGCTGCAGCAGGGGCGCGGTGAGCAGCAGCACCACCCACCCCGCCAGGGCCACCGGGACGGCCACCTTGGCGAAGGAGAACATCGACAGATGAACCCCAAAGGTCTTCGCGATGCCCGCGATCAGCAGATTGGAACTGGTGCCGATCAGGGTGGCCGATCCGGCCAGCGTGGTGGCATGCGCGATGGGCAGCAGCACCGCCCGGGCGGGCACACCCTTGGTCTGCTCGAGTTCCTTGGTGGCCGGGATGAGCATCGCCATGATCGGGGTGGTGTTGATCAGGGCCGAGAGCACACCTACCGGTGGCATCAGCCGGGCCAGTGTCCCCCGGACGCTATCCACCCCGGCCAGCAGGCGGAACGTCACGCGGGACACCACACCGGTATAGAAGACGCCCTTGGCGATGACGAGCATGGCGGCGATCGTGATGACGCCGCTGTTGCTCAGGCCGCCGAAGAGTTCCATGGGGGTGGCGATTTTGAGGAAGCCGGCCACCAGGAGCCCGCAGATGAGCACCAGGATTGCCGGGGCCTTACCGCTCACGATTACCGCCAGGGTGACCACGACGATGATCGCTGCGAGTATCGGCATCATGGCGGTCATTATGGCCCGTTCACGCTTTGTTCAACTGGGGTTCTGACGGTATCGGCCACCCCCGGCTGTACCTTGTCACGCATGAGTCAGCACAAGGCATCGAGCGACTTCGTCGCGCAGGAACACGCGCGACTGGAATCGGAACTGGCCGACTTGCGTCGGCGCCGCGACGAGTTGCTGTCGGATCTGCGCGGTGACGCGCAGACCGTCGGGGACCGCGGCGACGCCGCCGAGGCGCTGCAGCGTGCCGAGGATCTCGGTGGAGTCGAGGAACAGATCAGCCGCTTGACCTGGCTGTTGGCCGGCGGCAGCAGCACCGTCGAAGGCCAGTTGCCGAACGGCACTGCGGTGACGTTGCGCTTTCCCGACGATGAGGAGGACATCACCATGCGGGTGGTGAACTTCATCGAGGAGACCCCGGCCGGCGCCGAAGACACCACCTTGACCGCCGACAGCCCGCTGGGCCTGGCGCTGTTCGGACGCAAAGCCGGCGAGACCATCACCTATCGCACCCCGCGCGGGGAGCTTCAGGTCAAGCTGCTTGCCATCGAAATGCCCTGATGCGCGCGGTCAGGGTCACGACGCTGGGGGGCCCGGAGTCCATCGAGCTCGTCGAGATCGAGGAACCGGATCAGACAGCCGGAGCCGAGGGTGTCGTGATCGACGTCCACGCCGCCGGGGTCGCCTTTCCGGATGCTCTCCTGACCCGCGGGCTTTATCAGTACCGCCCGCAGCTTCCGTTCACCCTCGGGGCCGAACTTGCCGGTGTGGTGCGGTCGGCGCCCGCCGGTGCCCAGGTGAAGCCCGGCGACCGGGTGGTGGGCCTGACGATGCTCGGCGGCGCGATGGCCGAGACCGCCGTGCTCGGCGCCGACCGGGTGTTCCCGCTGCCGGACAACGTCAGCTTCGAGGCCGGTGCGGGCCTGCTGTTCAACGACCTGACGGTCTACTTCGCCCTGACCACCCGGGCCCGGCTGACCGAGGGCGAGACCGTGCTGGTGCACGGCGCTGCCGGCGGCATCGGAACCTCGACCCTGCGCCTGGCCCCCGCACTGGGAGCGTCGCGGGTGATCGCGGTGGTGAGCACCGAGGACAAGGCTGACGTAGCCCGCGCGGCCGGCGCCACCGACGTCGTGCTGGCCGACGGCTTCAAGGACGCGGTTGCCGGACTGACCGGCGGTAAGGGCGTCGACATCGTGATGGACCCGGTGGGCGGTGACCGGTTCACCGACTCGCTGCGCTCGCTGGCCGCGGGCGGCCGCCTGCTGGTGGTCGGCTTCACCGGTGGGGAGATCCCGACCGTCAAGGTTAACCGGTTGCTGCTCAACAACATTGACGTTCGCGGCGTTGGTTGGGGCGCGTGGGTGCTGACCCACCCCGATGCGCTGGCCCAACAGTGGGAGGGTCTGTCGGCGCTGCTGAAGTCCGGCAAACTCGCCGCGCCCCAACCCGAGGTGTACGCCCTGAAGGAGGCCGCTGCGGCGGTGGCCTCGCTGGAGAACCGGACCGCTCGGGGCAAGGTCGTACTGCGCGTCCGCTGAAAACGGACGCGGCCTGAGAGGGTGAATCTTGGGAGGGTGAGCGGCGTGGAACACCTGACGGTGCCGACCGGCCACTTTCTGCCGGTATCCCGCCTGGAAGCGCTGTCCGACGGAGTCTTCGCGATCGTCCTTACCCTGTTGATCCTCGACCTGCACGTGCCCGAGACGCCGGACCGGTTGTTCGGCCAGTTGGCCGATGAGTGGCCGTCGTTTCTGGGCTATCTGGTGAGTTTTGCCTTCATCGGTGGATCCTGGGCCGCTCACACGGGTCTGACCCACCTGCTGCGCGTGA
The DNA here is from genome assembly GCA_903862565.1 of uncultured Actinomycetes bacterium. Lineage (GTDB taxonomy): Bacteria > Actinomycetota > Actinomycetes > Mycobacteriales > Mycobacteriaceae > Mycobacterium. The sequence goes on from CAIOYU010000429.1 coordinate 3,865, forward strand.
CCGATGGGGTGTTCATCGGTCTGAACCTGACACTGCTGCTGTCCGTATCCTTCCTGCCCTTCAGCACAAGCCTTTTCACCAAGCACCTGACCGGTTCGGGTGAGCGCCTTGCAGTGGTGATCTTCGGGCTCAATCTCACGCTGTCTGCGCTGGTGTCCGCCGTGTTGGTCAGTTATGTCGCCCGGATGGACGAGTTGAAGAGCGATGTGCACCCGGACCGGGTGAAATGGCTGGAGCGGGAACGGTGGCTGACCGTGGTGCTGTTCGCGCTGTCGGCTGCGATGAGCGTGCTCGTGCCGAAAGTGGCGGTGGTCTTCTATCTGCTGTTCTCGCTGATGCTGATCGCACAACCGATTTGGCGGCTGAACCAGCGCGCGTGGGCCCGTCGCCACAAAGGCGCCGCGGCCGAGTGACGGCGTCGGCTGATGACTGGGCCGCCTGGCTGCCGCGGAATCGCTGGTACGCCGGGCGGGACCGGACCATGGCCTCGGTATCGGTGGGAGCGGAGTTTCCGCTGTGTGACGGCGTGAGCATCGCGCTTCTGGACGTCACCTACACCGACGGCTCCGCCGAGCGCTACCAGGTCCTGACCCCGGACGACGTCACCCCGGATTCCGCGGGGATGCTGTTGTCGTTGCTCGACGCCGGCGCCGTGATGGGTGCCGTGCAATTCGAGAAGGAGCCCGGGGCGGTACTGCCCGCCGGTGCTGCCGCGCGGGTGAGCCAGGCCGAGCAGAGCAACACCAGTGTGGTGTTCGACGACCGGGCGGTGCTCAAGTTGTTTCGCCGCGTGGTCCCCGGCGTGCACCCCGACATCGAGGTGAACCGCGTGCTGACCCGGTCCGGCAACCCGCACGTGGCGCGGTTGCTGGGATCGTTCGGCGTTTCCGATCGCGGTGCACCGTGGCCGCTGGGCATGGTGAGCGCCTACGCAGCCGACTCCGCCGACGGGTGGCGACTGGCCACCGTGGGGAACACCGACTTCGCCCCGGAGTCCTTCAGCCTGGGCCGGGCGGTCGCCTCGGTGCATGCCGCCCTGTCGCGTGAGCTTGGAACATGCACTGCCGCAATGCCGGTCGACTCGATGCGGCGCCGTCTGGAATCGGCGGCGGCGAGCGTGCCGGCGCTGGCTCGGCATGCCCCGGCGATCCTCGAACGCTATGCGCACCTGGAGGGCAGGCCGATCACGGTGCAACGGGTACACGGCGACCTGCACCTCGGGCAGGTGCTGCGAACATCGCACACCTGGTTGCTGATCGACTTCGAGGGTGAGCCCGGTCAACCCTTGGAGCAACGGCGGCAACAGGATTCGGTGCTGCGTGACGTCGCAGGCATGCTCCGGTCCTTCGAGTACGCCGGTCGCCATGCCGAGCGGAACCGCACGGCGTTCTGCGACGGCTATGCGACCGAGTCCGGCAGTGACCCGCGTGCTGATCCGGAGGTTTTGGCGGCCTATGAAATCGACAAGGCGGTCTACGAAGCCGGCTACGAGGCCCGCCATCGCCCGGACTGGCTCCACATCCCGCTGACGGCGATCGACCGGATGCTCTGAAGGGGTTGACGCCCAACGTGAATTCACTGCGGAAATACAGCCCCATTTCCGCAGTGTGTTCACGCTCGGCGCGGTCGCCGTAGGATCCGGATCGACGCGGCCACCCCTAACCTTGGTCGCCCAGTAGCGTCAACGCCAGCTTCGGGCAGCGCTTCACCGCGGCCTTCGCGTACTTGACCTGCTCGGCTGGAATCTCCGGTTCGCGGGAGGCGTTGCGCGACAGCGGGAATCCCCACTGGTCGCGATCCAGAAGTTCGGGCAGCAGCTCGGTGCACAGGCCCCGACCGTCGCAGCGGGTCCAGTCGATGTGCAGCCTCATGACGGCCATCCCCCAACGGTGCGTTCGCGACCGTCCTGATCAACGAATCGGGCGGGAATACCCAGTCCCGCAAGCCACGCCGGGGCGCGGTAGCCGCGGATGATCGCGGCGGTGCTCAGCGTGTTGGCGGCCAGGCAGGTGTCGGCCGCGACGCTGACGGTGCGCCAGACCGGGTCCGCGGAGGTGCCCGTCCGCGGGTCGACAATGTGGTGGAAGGCCTCCCCGGCCCGCCGCCACCGCCGCCGGCGGGTACTGGAGGTGGCCAGGCCGGCGTCGCTGCCGATGGCGACCTGGCAGGCCGGGTCGCCATCGTTGTCCTGCACCAGGATCTGCCACCCGCCCTCCGGGGTGGGCCCTGCCGTGGCGATATCGCCCCCGAGGTTGACCAGCACCCCCGAACCCGTCGCGGCGCGGACCCGTTGCGCACAGCGATCGGCGGCAAAAGCTTTCGCGGTCGCCCCCAGATCCAGCAGCGTGCCCGCCGGCATCTGAACCGAGGTGCCGTCGAAGTCGACGTCGGTCCAGTTCACCGGGACGCGCACCGACGCCAGAGAGGGGCCTTTGCCCGCGTCGGCGATGTCTCCGTCGTATCCCAGCGCCACCATCGTGCAGCCGACGGTGGGGTCGACGTCGCCGTCGGTTTCCCGGGCCGAGTGCAACGCGGCCTCGATGAGGTCGGCGAGCACCGGGCTGACCGGGACGCGCGCCCCATCGGCCGACGCCAGAGCGCAGACCTCGGAGTCGGGCCGGAACCGCGACGCGGCGGCCTCGACGGCGTCGAGTTCGGCGTCGACCACGGCGCGCGCGGCCGCCAGGGAATCGGGGTTGGTGACCAGCAGGTGCATCTCGGTGCTCCAGCGGTCCCACTCGACGCCGGCCGGCGCGGTCGGTGCGCTCATGGTGCTTGAGTCTGCCGGGCCTTTCTTTGAGCACTTAAAGAATTCCCGTGGCACTCTTTCCACTGTGCCCGTGCTGCTCGTCGTCGAGGATGACCGCGCGCTCAGCGGCATGCTCGTCGACCTCTTCACCGGCGAGGGATATCGGGTGGACACCGCCTTCGACGCCCAGCAGGGCCTGCACCGGGCGTTGACCGGCGACTACGACGCGCTCATCGTCGACCGTGGACTGCCCGTGATGGACGGCACCGAACTGGTGGCGGTCCTGCGCTCGCGCGGGGTCGCTGTGCCCGCCCTGATGCTCACCGCCCGCGGGTCGGTCGAGGACCGCGTCGAGGGCCTGGACGCCGGGGCACAGGACTACCTGGTGAAGCCGTTCGAAGTCGCCGAGTTGCTGGCCCGGGTGCGGGCGCTGGTGCGGCGCAACGACGACGCCGCGACGGTGCTCAACGCCGGCGGATTGCGCCTGGACCTGGTGACCCGCCGGGTCACCGGCGCCACCCCTACCGGGGACGACGTGGAGTTGTCCGATCGCGAGACCGCACTGCTTGCTGCGCTGATGGGAGCGCCGAGCCAGGTGTTCAGCCGCGCCCAGCTGCTGGGTCGGGCGTTCGACGGCGTGGAATCCGATGGGGCCGTTGACCTTTACGTCCATTATCTGCGCCGGAAGCTGGGCAAGCAGGTGGTGCGCACCGTCCACGGCTCCGGCTATCGCTTCGGCCTGCCATGACCGAAGCACTCCGGTGACGGCAAGCGATCTGGCCCGGGTCCGGCGGGCGGGACGGCTGGTCGCGATCCAGACCTCGCTGGCACTGGCGGCAGTGCTGCTGCTGGTCGGCGTGGTCGTGGCCGTGGTGTTCGTGAAGGCTCAAAACAGCCAGATCACAGCGGAACTCGAGGCGGTGGCCGCCACAGCCGACGACACCGGGGACGCTCCGCCGGGGATGGAACTGGTGCTGCGCGACGAGGACGGGTACGTCTCCAGCAGTGCCGGCGGCAAGGTGGGCGTGCCACTGCTGGACGGCAAGACCGGGCTCACCGACGTCGACCACGACGGCCGGCACTACCGGGCGTTCGTCCTCGATCGCCCCGAGGGCCGGGTGGTGGCGCTGACCGACCTCGCGCCCTACCGCGCCGGCCTGACCCGACTGCTCGGTGCGCTCGCCTTCGCCGAATTGGCCGGCATTCTGGCCTCGGTTGCCGTGGTCGTGCTGTTCACGCGCCGTTCGGTGGAACCCCTCGCCCAGGCACTGGCCCTGCAGCGACGCTTCGTCGCCGACGCCTCGCACGAACTGCGTGCCCCGCTGACCGTGCTGCACACCCGGGCGCAGATGCTGGCACGACGGATCGACTCCGGCGACCTGCCCGCAGCGCGCCGTGACGCCGAGGCGGTGGTGGCCGACACCCGCGTTCTGGGCGGCGTGGTCGACGATCTGCTGGCCTCGGCGACGCTGGCGACCGGACGGCGCGAGGCGACGCGGGTGGATCTGGGGGCGGTTGCCCGGTCGGTATGCGACAGCATGGCTGCGCACGCCACATCGATCGGGGTGACACTGACCTGCCGGAGCATGGACGGCGGTTTGGCCGTCATCGGTTCCGAACCTGGTCTGCGCAGGGTCCTGACGGCGCTGGTGGACAACGCGCTGGGCCACGAACATGACGGCGGCACCGTCGAATTGACGGTGCGGCGCGATGGTCAGCAGGTGATCGCCGCGGTGTGCGACGACGGCGTCGGGATCGACGCGGAGACGACGGCCACGCTGTTCGACAGGTTCTCGCACGGTTCGGGGCACACCTCCCGTGCGGGGCGGGAGTCCTACGGGATCGGCCTGGCACTGGTGCGTGAGATCGTTGCGGCCCACGGCGGTGAGATCAGGGTTACCTCCGAACTCGGGCGGGGGGCCACCTTCACCGTCAGCCTGCCCGCCGCGCCGGCCGACCTACACTCGCAGGCATGACCGTCCGCACGCTGGGGGCGGCAGCGGGCCCTGGTGACGGGCCCGGTCCTGGCCGCCTCCGTCCCTGCCGCCCCCGTCGCTGCGGCGCAGGGCTTGCCTGCCTACGCCCACGTCGTCGTCGTGATCGAGGAGAATCACGCCGCCTCGTCGATCGTGGGCAACTCCGACGCCCCGTTCTTCAACGGACCGGCCCCAGGCGGTGCGCTGATGACCCAATCGTTTGCCATCGGGCACCCCAGCCAGCCGAACTACCTGGCGCTCTTCGCCGGTGACACCTTCGGGGTGACGTCCAACACCTGTCCGCTGAGCCTGGGCAATGCGCCGAATCTGGCCTCGGAACTGATCGCCACGGGACGTAGCTTCGGCGGGTATGCCGAGGGCCTCCCGGCGTCGGACCCGCGGGCCTGCACCGCAGGCAAGTACGCCCGAAAGCATGTGCCGTGGTTGAACTTTGCCAACGTCCCGGCGTCGGCAACCCTGCCGCTGTCGTCCTTCACCGGCGACGGCGCGCTGCCTACCGTCTCCTTCGTCGTCCCCGACCTGGGCAACGACATGCATGACGGCAGTGTCGCCGATGCGGATAGCTGGCTGGCCTCCCATCTCGGCGGCTACGCCAACTGGGCCAAGGCCAACAACAGCCTGCTGATCGTCACCTGGGACGAGGACGACGAGCACGAAGGCAACCGGATCCCGACGGTGTTCTACGGGGCGGGCATCAAACCCGGGACCTACAGCCAGCCGATCACCCACTACAACGTGCTGTCGACGATTCAGGAGATCTACGGCCTGCCCAAGACCGGACAGGCGGCGGCCGCTGCGCCGGTTGCCGGGATCTGGGCGGGCTGACACTCCGGGCGCAGTGATCGGGTCTGAACGCGAACCCGCTGCGGCCCAACGGGTTCAGCTGCCCGGGTGACGGTATCTTCACCCGCGCCGTCGCCGGTGAAGCTACCTTTACCGGCGGCGCTGCCCCGAGGTGTTCGCCTTACCGGGACCCAAGCCCCAGGTGCCATTGTGGCGAAGTGCCAAGCCGATTTTGGACGGCGGAATCTGGTTCACCGGTGCCTACGGCAAGCAATTCCACCTCGAACCGGGTATCACCTATTCCAAGACGCCGGGGCACTGGAACGTACCCGGACATCCGGTCGGCACGCGCCGCGGCGCCGGTGATCCCGAATGGCTCGGGTACTGATCGCTCGGGAGGGCGATCAGCGTAATTCCGGGTTTCCTCACACTGCACGGCCAGATGTGCTGAGGTATGTTTCTAAGGGAAAATTCACGAGCGATTGCCCCGCGGAGGCGAGACCGTCATGGACGCTTATCCTGCCCACGACCCAGCCGGTTGGCGACAGGTGCCCCGTTCGTCCCGTCCGGTGGACCATGCCCGGGTTTCGGCACTCATGGCCAAAGAATGGGAACGGTACGCCAAGACCACCCCGGGCTCGGCTGACCACGCTGCTCGGTCGACCAAGACCTTGCCACTGGGTGTGACCAGCAGCTTCCAGTATTGGGACCCGTATCCGATGGGAGTGAAGTCCGCACGCGGGGCGTACGTCACCGACTGTGACGACCGCCAGGTGCTGGATCTGTCGATGGGCTTCGGCGCGATGCTCGTGGGCCATCTCAACCCCACGGTGGTCGCCAAGGTCAAAGAGTTCCTCGACGACATCGGCACGCTCTTCGTGACGCCGTCGCCGATCTCGACCGAGGTCGCCGAGAGGTTCAAGGAACGTTTCGGGCTGGACATGTTGCGGTTCACCAACTCCGGCACCGAGTCGACGGGGTACGCGGTGCGTGCCGCACGCGCCTACACCGGCCGGAAAGCCATCGTGAAGATCGAGGGCGGGTACCACGGCGGTTACGACGGTCTGTCGGTTTCGGTCAAACCGGGCATTGACGAGATCGGTCCTGCGGACAACCCGATCCCGCAGGTGCCTTTCGATGTCGAGCCCGGTGAAGTCCACGTGGTGGCGTACAACGATCTCGGGCAGATGGAACGCGTGTTGGACGCGCACGGTAAAACCATCGCCTGCGTTGTCATGGAGCCGGTCATCGAGAACCTCGGCATTGTCTTGCCCGACGCCGGCTACCTCGCCGACGTTCGCGCGCTGTGCGACGCCCACCACGTGCTGCTGATTTTCGACGAGGTCAAAACCGGTCTGACCGCCGGTGCCCACGGCGCGGCCGCGCGCCTGGGTGTCAAGCCCGACCTGATCACCCTGGCCAAGTCCATCGGCGGTGGTCTGCCACTGGCCGCCTTCGGTGGCACGGCGGAAGTCATGCAGGTCGTCGTCGACAACCGCATGGCCCACTTCGGCACCTACAACGGCAACCCGCTGTGTATGGCAGCGGCCCTTGCCGTCGACGAGATCGCCACCCCACAGGCGTTGGCTGCGGCCGAACAGGTCAACGACAACGCCCTGGAAGCCATGGACACCATCATCCGCGAGTACGAACTGCCTGCCCATACCGTCGGGTTCGGTGTCAAGGGTGCGGTGACCTGGTCGCCCACGCCGATCCGCAACTACCGCGACTACAAGTTGAGCACCGATTTCGAGGTCGCCGAGTTGGGATGGCTGTGGGGCATCAACCGCGGCGTCCTGACGCCGCCCGGCATGGACGATCAGTGGCTGGTGTCGCTGGCCCACACCGATGCGGACATGGGCCGATGGGTCGACGCTTTCGGCGAACTCGCCAGGGAGTTGCGGGCCTGATCGGTCGTCAACCTGAGCGACCGGCGCCGCCTTGTCGGTGGGTCGGTCTAGGTTGTTGGCGATGGCTTTGCATATCCACCGCGCGGAGAGAACCGACATCCTCGCGGACGGACTGGGGGAGCTGCTTGCCACGCCGCCTCCCGATCCGTTCGCCGAGGATCTCGTCGTGGTGCCCGCGCGGGGGATCGAACGCTGGCTGTCCCAGCGGCTGTCCCACCGCCTTGGCCGGGGGTCGGGTGCCGACGGTGTGTGTGCCGGGGTTGCGTTTCGTTCCCCGGCCTCACTGATCGCTCAGCTTTCCGGGCCGATCACCGGCACCCGCGAGGACGACCCGTGGTCTCCGGACGCAATGACCTGGCCGCTGTTGGAGGTCATCGACGCCAGCATGGGCGAGTCGTGGTGCCGGACGCTGGCCACCCACCTCGGGCACGGCAGCACCGGTGGTGAGAAGGAGTTACGGCAGGGCCGTCGCTACGCGGTGACCCGGCGGTTGGCCGGCCTGTTCGCCTCCTACGCCCGCCAGCGTCCCGAACTTCTGATCGACTGGCTCGACGGCCACGGCGAGGCCCTGCCGACCGACTTGGATTGGCAGCCGGAACTGTGGCGGCGGCTGGTCGCAGCCATGGCGATCGACCCGCCGCACATCCGTCAGGCGAAAACCGTTGCC
>CAIOYU010000430.1 GCA_903862565.1 uncultured Actinomycetes bacterium
AGCGGCGTCGACGGTTCCGGAGAATCGCACGTCGCCGGAGCCGGCGTTGACGACCGTGCTGCCGAGCAGTGTGGTCACCCCGGCCACGGAGAAGTCCGCGCCGCCGGTGGTGTAGGTGCCGGCGAGCGTGGCGTTCTGCTGATAGGTCTGCGCTCCGGTGGTGGTCACCGATTGCAGATTCACCGTCGCCTGGCCGCCGGTAGGCCGCAGCCAGATGATCTGCTTCGCGATGTCGAACATGACGTCGTAAGAGTTGTAGAGGTTCAGTCCGGTGTTGACGTTCTGGATACCGCCGGCCGCTCCCGACTGGTAGTCGACAAGGTTGACCGAGCCGTTGTTGCCGGCCACATACGTCCACTCCAGTGGCTGTCGGTCGGCGATCGTCGGGAACACCGCGGTGAATGTGGTTCCCGGCTCCAACTGTCCGGGCACTGTCCCGGTAGTGCTGTAGGGGTAACCGGTCCCGCCCTTTATCCGGATTCCCGTCGATGGTGCACCGCTGTCGATAAGAGTCTGCAGCGTGGGCGTCTCCCCGATTTGCTTCTCCCCATCGGCCCCGGTGGCCGTGTAACTGGGTGCGAAGCCGAACCAGGACAAGACGTCGTAACCGGAGACGGGGTACGTTCCGCCGCCAGGCTGCGGCGTCACCGGAACGCCATACGGGAACTGGGCGCGCAGGGCGTCGGTGACCCCGACGGACAACTGCGGGTCGATCCCGATGGGGCCGAGTTGGACCAGGAACCCGCTGGAGAGGTTGCCGGGCAGCTGGAACAGCGGGTTCGCCATCGGCGTGGACTGTCCAGGGACCGGCGTGGTGGCAAAGGAAGCCCCGAAGTCGCCGAAGAAGTTGTCCTCCACCGGCGGGGCGTCGGGGTTGGTGAAGTCAAAAACAGCACCGCTGTTGGAGTTTCCACCGGCGAGGATGGCGGCGACCTGAATGGGCTGGGCGGTCGACACGGTCTGCGTACCGCGCCCGAGTGTGAGGTTCGTGTTGGCGACGACGCCGTTGTAGTAGATGCCCGACGAGTAGGTCTCCGAAATAGGAATCGTGCTCAGTGGGATGTTCTTCCAGTAATTCGGGCTGTAGCCCGCAAAGAAACTGACACCTCCCGTATCGAATTCGTAGATCTGCGAAGGGTTGTCGCCGAACGCGACGTCGATGCCGTACTTGACCTGGGGTTGCCCGTTGGTGCTGAACTCGGGGAGGTAGCGCAAGGGGATGGTCTTGGTGTCGGTGCTCTGCGGGATGCTCAACGGAGCGATCCCGCGGGTGAGCAGGCTGGCCAGCGCGGTCTGGCCACCAACCGCAGCAGCGAAAGTGGTTGCTCCCAAAGCGGTCACGCTGAGGGATTGCTTGCCACTCTTCGTTCCGTCCACGGTTCCGGCGAAGGTCGCATTCCTGGTGCCGGCGTCGACCTCGACGTCGCCGGCCAACAACACCGGAGCATTCACCGTCACGCCTTCGAAGCCGCGCAACGCATCTCGTAGCGTCAATGGGCCGCCGTTCACCGTCGCTGTGACCGACTTGGTGAACGCCGCGCCAGCCCCGAACCTGATGGCATCGATCTGTGCGGTCACCAGGTCTGCGGAAACCGTGCCCGATTGCACTACCAGCCCTGCACATCCTGCATTGCCCGGGCTGTTCCCGACCGCGACCGAGGAGACGGTCGGCGCGTCGAATTTCTTGGCGCCGAAAAACCACGGATCGCCCGACACCTGAATCGACGTCCCGTCCTGACGGAAATAGGCCACGCTGCCGGTGTTGACCGTGACGGTCAGCGCGGTCCCCGTTTGGCTGGCCTTCACGCCCTCCGCGCTGAGGAACAGGCTGCGGCGCACCAGCACCAACGCGCCCGCGACCAGATCGTTGATCGGGTTGGCCGGGAACGCCGACAGCCAGTCGAACGTCGAGTTGAAGAGGTGGTTGATCACGGTGTTGATCGCCTGGCCGACCGTCGGCGCACCGGCCCCCCAGCACGCCGGGCAACCCGTACCCGCCGAGGCCGCAGACGCCTTGGGTGCGGCGGCGACCGACGAGGCAGTCGGCGCATCGATGGCCGGCGCGACGGTCGGGACGGCGACGACCGACGAGGCAGCTGTGGCCGGCTCGGGGTTCCGCAGCGACCTCGCGGGTGCCGCGGCAGTCACGACCGGGTCAGGTCTCGACGCGTTCGGCGTGAGCGGCCGCTGCTGAATCGCGTTCGCGATCGCCACCACCGATTCGGACCCGCCCTCTGACGTCGGAGGCAGGACGCCCCGGTGTGGAACCCCGCCACGGGTCGCCACAGCCGGCGCCGGCACGGCCCTGCTCCGCGGCATCGCCGCAGCGGGCGCGGGCGCAGACGGCGGGGCACTGTTAGGAGCACCACCCGCTCCCCTGCCGGCCCGCGCCGGGATGCTCGCCCGTACCGGCCGTGCCGTCGTCTGCCCGGTTGAATCGACCGACTGGGCCGCCCCCGCGGAATCGGTGTCGGGGCTGTCGGCCGCGGCCACACCGGTCGCACTCGGACCAGCGAGGGAAAGACCCAGCACAAAGGCTGCCGCCCCCACCCG
>CAIOYU010000431.1 GCA_903862565.1 uncultured Actinomycetes bacterium
CACCATCGGCATGGCCATCGATGACTGCCACGACGCGTATCGCTGGTTGCGACTGCGCGGATACGAGCCCGAGCAGATCGTGCTGGCGGGTGACTCGGCAGGCGGATATCTCGCGATGGCGCTGGCGCAACGGCTGCAGGCTGAAAACGAAACCCCCGCAGCCATTGTCGCGCTATCCCCACTGCTTCAGCTGGAACAGGATCCGAAGCTGACGCACCCGAACATCTACAGCGATTCGATGTTCCCACCCAAGGCTTTTCACGCCCTCGTCGCCCTCGTGGCCCGGGCCGCCGCCAGGAACATTGTCGACGGCGTACCCGAAGGCGTCTACGAACCGCTGGACAATATCGAGCCCGGCCTGCCGCGGACGTTGATCCACGTGTCCGGTTCGGAGGTGTTGTTGCACGACGCGCGTCTGGCGGCCCGGCGGCTTGCTGCGGCCGGGGTGCCGACCGAGGTCCGGGTGTGGCCCGGTCAGATCCACGACTTCCAGATGGCTGCGCCGCTCATTCCGGAGGCGAGCCGATCGTTGCGTCAGATCGGGGAGTACATCCGCGAAGCCACTGGCTGAGACGGTCCCCTCCAGTCGCTGCCGCGGGTAGACTTCGCGTCCAAGGCCCGCAACAGAGGAGCGGCAATGGCAGGCGGTCTGGTCGGTTTACTGGACGACGTCGCCGCGCTGGCAAAGTTAGCCGCCGCGTCGGTCGACGACGTCGGTGCGGCGGCGGCGAAGGCCAGCGCGAAGGCGGCCGGCGTGGTGATCGACGACACCGCGGTCACCCCCGCCTACGTACGGGGGCTTGCCGCTGAGCGTGAGCTGCCCATCATCCGGCGCATCGCGATCGGTTCGCTGCGCAACAAGTTGCTCATCATTCTGCCGGCGGCACTACTGCTCAGTGCCATCGCCCCGATCGTCGTTGAGATCATCCTGATGTTCGGCGGATGCTTCCTGGCGTACGAGGGCGCGCACAAGATCATCCATGCACTGCGCCACGACGATCACGATCACGACGCGCCGGCGGCGGAACTCGGACCCGATGCCGAGGCAAAGACGATCGCGGGCGCGATCCGCACTGACTTCATCCTCTCAGCCGAGATCATGGTGATCGCGCTCAAGGAGGTCATCGGCGAACCTGTGGTGTCGCGGGGGGTGATCCTGGCCGTCGTCGGCGTGGGTATCACCGGGGTGGTCTACGGGGTCGTCGCTCTGATCGTGAAGATGGATGACGTCGGTCTGGCACTGGCAGGGCGAGATTCCCGGTCGTCGCAGCGGTTGGGCCGGATGCTGGTGGCCGGCATGCCCAAAGTGCTTGCGTGGCTGTCGGTGATCGGCACCGCCGCCATGCTGTGGGTGGGCGGCCACATCCTGCTGGTCGGATTCGACGAGTTGGGGTGGCACGTGCCGTATCACCTTGTGCATCAACTTGAGAAGGTGGTGCACGGCGTGCCCGGTCTGGGCGGTGTGCTCGGCTGGATCGCCAACACGCTGGCTTCTGCCCTGGTCGGGCTGGTGGTGGGACTCGTGCTGGTATTCCTGGTGGAGCGGTTGCCGTTCCGGAGGTCCAAGCGCGAATCGGTGGCCCACGCGGACTGACGCTGCGCGGGCTGCCACCATGTAGGTATGCGAATCGCGCAGCACGTCAGCGAGTTGATCGGCAACACCCCGTTGGTCCAGCTGAACTCGGTGGTTCCGGAGGGTGCCGGTGTGGTCGCGGCCAAGGTCGAGTACCTCAACCCGGGCGGCAGTTCCAAGGACCGGATCGCGATCAAGATGATCGACGCCGCCGAGTCCGCCGGTCTGCTCAAGTCCGGCGGCACCATCGTCGAACCCACCTCCGGCAACACCGGCGTCGGCCTGGCGTTGGTGGCCCAGCGGCGTGGCTACCGGTGCGTCTTCGTCTGCCCGGACAAGGTCAGCGAGGACAAACGAAACGTGTTGCGCGCCTACGGCGCCGAGGTTGTGGTGTGCCCGACGGCCGTTCCCCCGGAGCACCCGGACAGCTACTACAGCGTCTCCGACCGGCTAGTCGTTGAGATCGACGGCGCGTGGAAGCCCGATCAATATTCCAACCCCAACGGCCCGGCGAGTCACTATGAGACCACCGGCCCGGAGATCTGGGCGGATACCGACGGCAAGATCACGCATTTCGTCGCCGGGGTCGGCACGGGCGGAACCATCACCGGCGCCGGGCGCTACCTCAAGGAGGTGTCGGGCGGACGGGTCAAGGTCATCGGCGCCGATCCCGAGGGTTCGGTGTACTCCGGCGGCACCGGCCGGCCCTACCTGGTGGAGGGTGTCGGCGAGGACTTCTGGCCCGCGGCCTACGACCCGGCGATCGCCGATCAGATCATCGCCGTATCGGACGCCGATTCCTTTGACATGACGCGTCGACTGGCCCGCGAGGAGGGTCTGCTGGTGGGCGGTTCCTGTGGCATGGCGGCCGTGGCGGCGTTGCGAGTGGCCGCCGAGGCCGGCCCAGACGCGCTCATCGTTGTGCTCCTGCCCGACAGTGGCCGCGGTTACCTGTCGAAAATCTTCAACGACTCCTGGATGTCGTCCTACGGATTCCTGCGCACACCACTTGACGACACCCTGCCTGAACCGACGGTCGGTGACGTGCTGCGGGGCAAATCCGGGGCGCTGCCCGATCTGGTGCACACCCATCCGTCGGAGACGGTGCGCGACGCCATCGGGATCCTGCGCGAGTACGGGGTGTCCCAGATGCCAGTGGTCGGGGCCGAACCGCCGGTGATGGCCGGTGAGGTGGCCGGCAGCGTGTCGGAGCGCGAACTGCTCTCGGCGGTGTTCGAGGGCCGCGCGCAACTGGCCGACGCGGTGGCG
>CAIOYU010000432.1 GCA_903862565.1 uncultured Actinomycetes bacterium
GCGGGGATCCTGCACATCGAAACCCCGCCAGCCGAACTCGTTGAAAGCGGTGGGGTGTTCCACGGGATCCAGTTGTGGGTGAACCTGCCGCGCAGCGATAAGTTCGCTGCACCGGCCTACCAGGCCATCGAGGCAAGCGCGGTGACCCTGCTGTCCTCGCCGGACGGAGGCGCTCTGCTGCGCGTCATCGCCGGCGAGGTCGACGGCCGGGGCGGTCCGGGTTCGACCCGCACCCCGATCACCCTGGCGCACGCCACTATTGAGCCCGGGGCGCACCTCAACCTCGCCTGGCAGCGCGATTACAACGCGCTGGTCTACGTGCTCGCCGGCCGCGGTACCGTGGGCCCGGTCGGTCATGCCATCCACCAGGGCCAACTCGCGGTCCTCGGTCCGGGTGACCGCATCAGCGTCGCGGCCGACGCGACGCAGGACTCACGCCACCCTGCAATGGAGGTTCTACTACTGGGCGGCAGGCCGATTCGGGAGCCCGTCTTCCAGTACGGGCCGTTCGTCATGAACTCGAAATCGGAAGTGATCCAGGCAATGGAGGACTTCGAGGCCGGCAGGTTCGGCACCATCCCGCCGAATGCACTGATGCCCCATCGCCCGGGACGGCCTTTGCGCTAGCCCGCGTAGCACGCGGTGCTATGGTGTGCCACATGGGTCCTGAGCGGGAGGTCAGCCAGCGGGACCTGCGGATGCGGTCCAAGGAGATCATGGACGCCGTCGAGCGGGGCTACTCCTTCGCCGTCACGCGGGACGGACATCGGATCGGCGAGCTGATCCCGCTGCGCCGGCGGCGCCGATTCCTTTCGCGAGCCGAGTTCGCGCGGGGGTCGACACTGGCGCCGGCGATCGACATCGATGCTTTCCGTGCCGACCAGGACGCCGCCTACGACCAGGATCTGGCCGACCCGTATGCCCGCTGATCCGACGCGCGGCTTGCTGGACACCAACATCGTGATTCTGCGTAGCGCCATCGACGCTGACGAGCTCCCCGACGAGATGGCTATCAGCGCGGTCACCCTGGCCGAGCTCTCCGCGGGCGTCCATCTGGTCGGCGGCGACGACGCGCAGGCCACCGAGGAGCGGGCCCGACGCGCGGATGTGCTGGCGCGGGTGGAGCACGAGTTCGACCCCATCCCGTTCGAGACTGAGGCCGCCCGGATGTTCGGGCGCCTCAGCGCCGCGGTCAAAGCCCGCGGCCGGGCTCCGCGGCGGCGGGTCGCCGACCTGATGATCGCCTCGGTCGCCGCGGCGGCCGGGCTGCCGCTCTACACCACCAACCCCGACGACTTCGACGGGTTGGACACCATCCTGCGAGTCGTTCCGGTGCGCCGGCCGGCCTTGTGATGGGGAATCCGAAGGTACCGGCGTTGACGTTGACGATCACACCGCCGCCTGCGGCGCGCATCATCGGGACGACGGTCTGCTGCATGGCGATAATCGGTGCGAGCACGTTCAGATGATGGATCTCGCGGCGTTGTTGATCAGACCATCCAGTCCGCCGTAGTGGGCGTGCAGGCGGAAGCGGTATCTTTCGGCGTGGCCTCACCTCGCTGGGTATTCGACCGGGACACCGTGGAATTCTCCCGCGTCATAAACCTGATGGACGCGATCTTCGGATTCGCCCTGACGTTGTTGGTCACCGCCCTCGAGGTTCCCCCACCTGCCGAATGGGCGAGCCTGCGTACTCTGCTGGGCAACGGCCTGGGCGACCAACTACTCGCCTTCATGATCAGCTTCCTCGTGCTGGCCGGAATGTGGGCGGTCAACCACCAGGTGCTCTCGACCTTCCGTGCTCTCGATCGCCCCACCCTCCGGACCTGCATCTATCTGGTAGCGCTGGTGATCTTCATTCCGTTCACCACCAAGGCCGTCAAAGCGCCGGACCCGTTCCGGTATCCCTTGCCCACCGCTGTCTTCGCCGTCAACGTCGCCGCGATCGTCCTTGTCACGGTCGCCCTGATCCTGGTGGGCCGAGCCCGCGGCCTCGTTGACAAGCCCCTGCCCGTGCCGGGTCTGATCCCCCACTCGCTGGCAGTCGCCGCGATCTTCCTGATCTCGATTCCGATCGCCTACCGGTTCGGCCCGGACGCCGCGCAGTGGTCCTGGCTGTCGCTGCTTCTTGTCAGCCCTGCCGTCGGTCTCGCCGTCGGGCGGCGTGGGGCCGACGCACCCCAGGTCCGGGATTAGGCGTCGGACTCGTTGTCCCGCAGAATCTTCACGCCCTTCCAGAACGCGACCCGGTCTGAGATCTGTTGCGCGCGAGGACTCGGACTCGGGTAGTACCACGCCGCATCCGGGTTGACCTGACCGTCCACCGTCACCGTGTAGTAGTGCGCAGTCCCCTTCCACGGGCAGACGGTGGTGGTTGCGCTGTCGCTGAGGAATGCGCGGCGAACGCTCTCCAGCGGGAAGTATTCGTTGCCTTCAAGTTGCACCGTGTCAGCCGACTCGGCCAGCACTGCTCCGTTCCATACCGCTCGGATCATCTCCATCGCCCTTCCCGTAGATGCGCAATGGTAGTGACGATCCGGTTCGTCTCAGCGAGCAACTCCACCCGCAGGTGCGTGAGCGGGAGTCCCGGGGGCTACATACGCAGCCCGGCCAGTGACAGCTGTACGAACTCCCCGACGATGATGATCACCAGAAGCCGGTAGATCCAGCGCGCCGCGGAGGGGTACAGCGCGAGCCGGGCTGCGATGAGTCCACCGAACACGGCCCCGACCGACAGCGGCGTGGCCGCCCCC
>CAIOYU010000433.1 GCA_903862565.1 uncultured Actinomycetes bacterium
CCCGGGACCCGGTTTACACCGCGACCGACAAAGGCCGCGACGTACCGCTCGCTGAGCCGATACCCTACCGGCGACGATCCGCGCAGGTCAAAACGAGGAGCCACCATGCCGGGCCAGGCCTACCAGGACGGCACCCTCCCGATCGAGCACCGGATCGAGGACCTGCTGCCCCGGCTGAACCTGGCGGACAAAGTGGGCCTGATGTTCCACACGATGGCGGTGCCGATCCCCTCCGGAGAAGGGGGCGCGCAGGGGTCAGGGTATTCGCCCCGGAGATCGAAAACCTGGGCGGCTGGGCCGAAAAAGTCGACCACCCGGCCGACGCCGACGTTGCGGTAGTGCGGGCGAAGGCGCCCTTCGAGCCCCGTTCCGAGGGTATGGCGGCGCTGTTTCACCACGGGTCGCTGGAGTTCGGGTCCGCCGAGCTGGAGCGCATCGGGGAGATCTGCGCGATAGTGCCGACCGTGGTCGACGTCTACCTCGACCGACCTGCCGTCATCACTCCGTTGGTCGGGCCGGCCGGGGCGATCGTCGCGAATTTCGGGGTCACCGAGGCCGCACTACTGGACGTCCTGTTCGGTGCGACGAGTCCGCGGGGCAGGCTCCCCTTCGACCTGCCCCGGTCCGACCGTGCCGTTGCGGCGAGTCGCACCGACGTCCCCTTCGACACAGTTGATCCCCTGTTCCGGTTCGGCCACGGCTTGCGCTACTAACCGACTTCCCGCGCCGTACGTATCGCGTCGTCGCAGGCTGAACGGATCGAGCCCTCGCGCCCGTCGGCGCTCTGGCAGCCGATGCTGATCCGCGTCGCCCCCACGAGCAGCACCGACCAACGCACGACAGTTCCCGGACGGACCTCCCGGTAGGTGACCGCCGACCTGCCTCCGGTGGCGCCGTCGGCGCGGAAGTCGACGAAGACCCCGGGCGGCTGGGCACCGGCCGCGCGCGACAGCAGTTCTGCGGCCTGGGCCAGGTCACTTCCCGGCGCGTAGGTCTGGGTGATGTGCAGAGCAGCCTCCGGGTCGGTCGGAGACGTCACCACGACCCGCCGGGATCCCGGTCCGCCGGTCACTCGGTGCACGGACCAGCCCACCGGGATGTCGACCGCGACCCGACCCTCAACCAGGCTGGCCCTGCGCTCTGCCGACGGCGGAGGTGAGCCGGGTGCCGCCGGGTGCGGCCGGATCACCACGATGCCGACGATCCCGGATGCGATCAGTCCGGCCAGCCCGCAGAGCGCAATCCGAACTCCGCGTCGGCCAAATGCCGGTCCCCGACGATGATCGGTGATCTGGGCGGCAGCCGACGGCACCACCGCCGCCATGTCCACCAGTCGTGCGGTGATGCCAACAGCCCACAGCGCCTTACTGATCGCCCTCGCGGTCTCGGCGGCCCCGGGAAGGTCGTCCGGCGCGTCGATGCGGACCGCGCGCGAGTCCCGATCAACCCACCCGGCGACAGTGCGTGCGATTCCGGCGACCTCGGCCCGATCGAAGGTCGACAGTTCAACGCCGCTGCTGACGGCGACGAGCTCGGGACTGACCTCGACCACCACCTCAGGTCTCCCGTCGGCGGCGACGAGGTCTCTGCGCGCAACGGTGACGACCTCCCTGGTCCTCGGTCCGCCGGGCGTCGCATCCACTGCCTTCACAGCGTCCACCACGACATCCAGTCGCCGCTGCGGCCACCAGGACGGGTGGACGATGACGGCGGCGGCGCCGGCGGGTCCCCGCCGCAGGAGCGGGGTCAGCAGAGCCCGCCACAGAGCGGCTACCTCGACCGGCCGCTCCCCCACCAGGACGACCTGGTCGTCAACGCCGCGTAGTGCCGCCGCCCCCGTCGCGCGGTCGCCGGCTAC
>CAIOYU010000434.1 GCA_903862565.1 uncultured Actinomycetes bacterium
ACATCAGACGGTGGCGACCAACAGCGAGGGCGCCAACATGGATGCCGGTCTGGTCGCCGCACTGGCGGCCGACCGCCGGGCACCCCTGGCTGCCCTCGAGGTCGACGAGATGCACGTCCCGCACGTGGCCGACGCCGTCTCACCGACGGTCATCGTGCTGCTGAACCTGTCCCGTGACCAACTCGACCGGGTCGGTGAGATCAATCACATCGAGCGCACGCTTCGTGGCGGCTTGGCCCGGCACCCGGGCGCGGTGGTCGTCGCGAATTGTGACGACGTGCTGATGACCTCGGCCGCCTATGACTGCCCGAACGTGG
Source organism: uncultured Actinomycetes bacterium (assembly GCA_903862565.1). Taxonomy (GTDB): domain Bacteria; phylum Actinomycetota; class Actinomycetes; order Mycobacteriales; family Mycobacteriaceae; genus Mycobacterium. The sequence goes on from CAIOYU010000434.1 coordinate 318, forward strand.
TGTGGGTCGCCGCCGGCGGCAGTTGGGCGAACGACTCGGTGAGCTGTCCACGCAGTGGCGAGGTGATCGTGCGGGACGGCACGCACTGGCACTCGACGGGAGCGGACTTCCAGCGGCCAGCTCCGCAGTGGTGGTACGACGACGAAAAGCTCTACGGTCCAGATGGTCTGGCTCTTCCGATGCGGTTGTCCCTGCCTGGAGCGGTGAACCGTGGCAACGCGGCGCAGGCCGTCGCGGCGGCGGTGGCGATGGGAGCCGATCCCGAGGCGGCGGTGGCCGCGGTGTCGGGGGTGTCCGAGGTCGCCGGCCGTTACCGAACCGTTCGGCTGGGAGACCACACCGCCCGACTGCTGCTGGCCAAGAACCCGGCAGGCTGGCAAGAAGCACTATCGATGGTGGACAAAACCGCTGCGGGCGTGGTCATTTCGGTCAACGGCCAGGTTCCCGACGGCGAAGACCTGTCCTGGCTCTGGGACGTCCGCTTCGAGCACTTCAGCGATGAGCGTCTCGCGCGAAGTGGGTCGGGCGAAGCGACGAAGGTGGTGTCCGCCGGCGAACGCGGCACCGACCTGGCGGTGCGCCTGGGGTACGCCGGTGTCGAACACACTCTGGTGCACGACACGGTGAAAGCCATCGAGTCCTGTCCGGCCGGGCACGTCGAAGTTGTCTGCAACTACACGGCTTTCCTGCAGTTGCAGCGCGCACTGGAGCGGCTGTCATGAGTGAGCCGGTGCGAATCGGGTTGGTGCTGCCCGACGTCATGGGTACCTACGGCGACGGCGGCAACGCGGTGGTTTTGCGGCAGCGCCTGCGACTGCGGGGCATTGACGCCGAGATCGTCGACATCACACTCGACGATCCGGTGCCGGATTCCCTGGACCTCTACACCCTCGGCGGGGCCGAGGATTACGCGCAGCGGCTGGCCACCAAACATCTTCTGCGCCATCAGGGTTTGCAGCGGGCAGTGGAACGCGGTGCGCCGGTGCTCGCCATTTGCGCGGCGATCCAGGTGCTGGGGCACTGGTATGAGACCTCCGCCGGCGAACGGGTCGACGGAGTGGGCCTGCTCGACGTCACCACGTCACCTCAGCCGGAGCGCACCATCGGCGAGGTGGTGTCCGAGCCTCTGGTCGATGGTCTGCACCAGCCGCTTACCGGGTTCGAAAACCACCGCGGCGGAACGATTCTCGGCCCCGACGCGCGCCCGTTGGCCGCCGTGGTCAAGGGTGCGGGCAACCGACTCGGTGACGGCTTCGACGGGGCGGTGCAGGGCAGCGTGGTAGCGACCTACCTGCATGGCCCCTGCCTGGCGCGCAACCCGGAGTTGGCCGACCTGTTGCTGTCTCGCGTCGTCGGACCGCTGGCCCCGTTGGAACTGCCCGAGGTCGACCAACTTCGCCGCGAGCGCCTCGCGGCGCCCCGCCGAGTTTAAACCTCCATCCCGCGCAGTTAAGGGTGTGACTGGCGTTGCAATTGCGACACGCTGGGCCAGGGCGGTGTGGGCGATCGCGGCCGTCGCCCTGCAGACCGCCCGCGACCACGTCACTCACGTGCAGCCCGCCCAACTGCGTGGCATTGGGTCTAACCCACCAGAGCGCTTTCGGTACGGGTAGGCACGACACTCGTCTGAGGCACCGCGGAAGCGGAAGCCGGATACCGCTGATCGAACCTGGCGATGTATTCCGTTATCGGGAACAAGGGGACTTCGGCCGACCCCACTGACCCGTCGGTCGAATACTCGAAGGGATCGTCGATGTCCTTGATGAGGCGATACATGTAGACGTAGATCAATACGATGAACGTGATGATGGTCACCTCGGCAACCAACCCTTTGAATTTGCAAATCATCACCAAAATGATGATGCACGCGATGAGCATCTCGAGCAGTGCGTACCCCGTGGCCAGGAACCCGGTACGGGAAATGACACCCATGCGGGTCACCAGCTTCCGGATGTTGCTCAGTTCCCGGTCCATTCCTCCAACGGCTCCGCCATGGCCTCCCACCTTCTCGAAATCATGCAGGCCGATCGAGTAGGAGTGAAGCATGGCGTAGACGTCCTCCTGCTGCTTCTTGTGGCAGATCCAGTCATAGATTCCATGAACCAGGGACCGGTGAGGGGCCATGTACAGATTGGGGTCCAAGACTTCCCGGTCTCCTTGGATGCTCGTCTTGCCCCCGTACTGGTTGACCGCGCATGCGTGCGCTACGGCGTCTTCGAGGTACTCAAGAGTGCACGCCAACTCACCCGGGATCTTCTCGCTTTCTTTGTAATCCGAGATCGTTCCGGCCAGCATGAAGCCGATCAGGAAGATGCCGCCCGTCAGCACCAGCGCAACGTCGGTGAAGTCGATTATTCCGTCGAAGTGGAAGACATTGGTCAGCAGTAATTTCACTGCGAGGACGCAAACAACGAAGGGGATGGTGGTGAGCAATAGCTTCCACTTGGTCATGGGGGCCTCCTCAGAAGTAGTGCCGAGCGACGTGCCATATCTAATTAGGTCACGACGATATGCCCTGCCGGGGGTTAGCGGTTTCAAACCGAAAAATTCGGGTACCAGCGGGCCTCGGCACTACCGAGCTTCCGCGTCTACACCATCGCGCGGCGGCCGGATAGGGCTCGGCCCAGCGTCAACTCGTCGGCGAATTCCAAGTCGCCGCCCATGGGCAGGCCCGAGGCGATTCGCGTGATGGTCAAACCCGGAATGTCCCGCAGGATGCGGACCAGATAGGTGGCGGTGGCCTCGCCCTCGGTGTTGGGGTCGGTGGCGATGATCACCTCAGTGATCTCGACGCCGTCGACCCGTTCACCAATCCTGTTGAGCAGCTGACGGATTCGCAACTGATCCGGACCGATACCGGACAGCGGGTCCAGAGCCCCACCCAGGACGTGGTATCGGCCACGGAACTCCCGCGTGCGCTCGACGGCCTGAACGTCCTTGGGCTCCTCGACGACACAGACCTGAGTCCCGTCGCGACGGGCGTCGGCACAGATGCGACAGCGCTCCGACTCGGAGACGTTGCCGCAGACCTCACAGAACTGCACGCCGTCGCGCACCCGCCCGAGCGCCGCGGTGAGCCGGTCGATGTCCGGCGGCTCCACCGAGAGCAGATGAAAGGCGATCCGCTGCGCGCTCTTGGGCCCGATGCCCGGCAACTTGCCGAGCTCGTCGATCAGATCCTGAACGGGGCCCTCAAACACTCAGATCCCCTAGCGCCCCTGCTCGGCGATGGCCGCCAGCGGGCCCAGGATCGACTTGACGGTCTCGCGCATGTTTTCGCTGGCGTTGGCGAGCGCTCCGACCACCAGGTCCTCCAGGGTGTCGACGTCGGTCGGGTCGACGACAGACGGGTCGATGTGCACCGACACCACGGTGCCGTTGCCGTCGAGAACCGCTCGCACCAGGCCGTTGCCGGCCTGCCCCTCGACCTGGGTCTCGGCGATCTGCTGCTGGGCCTCCATCAGCTTCTGCTGCATCATCTGGGCCTGGGCCAGCGCGGCCTGCAGGTCGGGCATGACCTGGGTGCGCAAGTCGTCGGCCTGCTGCTGAAGCGCTTCCTGCTCGGCGGGGGTCAGGTTGAACGGAACGCCGGGTTGCATGACGGTCTCCTTGCAGTGTGGTCTCGCTTGTGTTGCGGCCCGGTTTTACGCCGCTCGGTGACTTTCCAGCCTAGACGCTAGGGATTAGCGTCACCGACGTGCTGAAGTTTGCCTCACCCCGTGTCGTGGCCGCGGGCATGGTTCTGGCGGCGGTGGCGTTCCCGGCCCCCGTCACGGCGCCGGTCGCCCAGGCCGAACCCGGCAACGTGGCGGGCATGATCGTCTTCCTCGATCCCGGCCACAACGGTGCCAACGACGCGAACATGACCCGGCAGGTGCCCACCGGCCGGGGCGGCACCAAGGACTGCCAGGCCAGCGGCACCAGCACCGACGCCGGCTATCCCGAGCACAGCTTCACCTGGGACACCACGCTGCGGATCCGTGCGGCGCTCAACGCCCTGGGAGTGCGCACGGCGATGTCACGCGGAAACGACGACGCTGTCGGCCCGTGCGTCGATGAACGGGCCGCCATGGCCAACGCATTGCAACCCAACGCGACGGTATCGATCCACGGCGACGGCGGCCCGGCCACCGGTCGCGGATTCCACGTCCTGTACTCCAGTCCGCCACTCAACGCCGTCCAGGCCGGGCCGTCGGTGCAGTTCGCCCGCATGATGGCCGCTCAACTGGCCGCGGCAGGCATCCCGCCGTCGACCTACATCGGCACCGGCGGGCTCAACCCGCGAGCGGATATCGCCGGGCTCAACCTGGCGCAGTATCCGTCGATCCTCGTCGAGTTGGGCAACATGAAAAACCCGGCGGATTCCATGCTGATGTCCAGCGAGGAGGGCCGCCAGAAGTACGCCGATGCCGTGGTCAGGGGCGTCGTGGCATTCCTGCAGACCCAGCCGTCCCGAGCCGGCTAGCTGGCCCTCTCGACTTCTTTCTTGAGGTTGGCCAGCACCTCGCCCTGGATCTTGCGCAGGCCCAGTGGAGCGAAGGTCTTCTCGAAGAAACCTTTGACACCTCCGGCGCCGTTCCAGGTGGTCTTGACCGTGACGCTGCAGCCGGGGCCGGCCGTTGCGACCGTCCAATTGGTCACCATCGAGGAGTTGGCGTCCTTCTCGATGACGGTGTGACCGGCGACGTCGACGTCGGCCTTCACCTGCCGCACCCGCGACTTGGTGGCCTGCAACGTCCAACTGGCCACGGTGCCTCGCCCGTGGCCGCCCTCCAGGACCCGGTAACCGCTGTACTGCGGGGGCAGGATCTTGGGACGTACACCCTGGTAGTCGGCCACGGCCTCGAGCACGGTCGCCGGCTCGGCGTCGATCAGGATGGTGCTGGACGCGCTGACGTGTCCCATCAAAGCTCCTCGGGTTGGTGTGCGGGCCCCAGCGTAGTGCTCAGCCGTCGATGCGCCGGGCGCCGAGTTGGGTCTGCAACAGCTCCAGCGCCGCCTCTTCGGGATCGCGGCGGGGCGCTGCGTCCTCGTCCCGGCCGACTTCGGCGATCATGCGGTCTTCTTCGGCGCGTTGGGCCTGCACCGGGTCCGGTCCGGGCTCCGGCGGCAGCGGGTCGGCGTTGTCGGCCCGGGCCGGGTCGACGGCCGGGGTGGCCGGCCCGGTACCGACCTCGCAGCGCACCCGCCAGTTCACTCCGAGGACGTCCTTAAGGGCGTCGCGGATGACATCGACGTTGTGCTTTTCGTTGAGCCGCTTGGCAAGTGGCACAGCTTGGTGGGCCAGCACCAGAGTGTCGTCCTCCACCACGCGGACGATCGCGTCGGCGAGCAGGGCGTAGGTGCTGCGGCTCCGCTCACGGACCTTGTCGCGCACCGTCGACCAGACCTGCCGGACCGCTGCCGCATCGGGCTCGCCGGGAATGCGCTCCGGGGCCGGCGACGGCGTGGGCGTAACGGGCGGGGCCGGGGCGGGAGTGACGGGCGGGGCCGGAGCGGCGGCAGCGGGAGCCTGCGTCGGCGGTGCGGCCCGACGCGGGGGAACCGGGGGCGGCACCGGCGGGGGAACCGAGGGCGGCGCCGCAGGGCGCGGAGGCTCTGGAACCGGCTCGGGAGCCGGCGGGAGGGGCGCGGGTGCCAGGGGTGCCGGCTGGGACTGCGCCTTGCGGACGTACTGCCTGGCTGGGGCAGGAGGCGCGCTCGCCGCGACCTCGGCGGCCGGGATCGACATGTCGAGCCGCTTCTCGATGCGCTCGACGCGCTGCAGCAAGGCGGACTCGGTGTCGCTGGCCGACGGCAACAGCAGACGGGCGCACACCACTTCCAGGAGCAGCCTCGGAGCCGTGGCGCCGCGCATCTCCCCCAGCCCGGCGTGCACCACTTCGGCGTAGCGGGCCAGCGTCGCCGGCCCGATGCGGGCGGCCTGGTCACGCATCCGGTCCAGGACGTCGCCCGGAGCGTCGACCACACCGCGGCTGGCAGCATCCGGAACCGCTTGCAGCACAATCAGATCGCGGAAACGCTCCAGCAGGTCGATGGCAAACCGGCGCGGATCGTGGCCGGCGTCGATCACCGACTCGACCGCGCCGAACAGTGCCGCGGCGTCCCCGGCGGCCAGAGCGTCGATCGCGTCGTCGATCAGGGCCACGTCGGTGGCGCCCAGTAGCGCCAGCGCCCTCTGGTAGTGGACCCGGTTGTCCTCGGCCCCCGCGAGTAGTTGATCCAGCACGCTCAACGTGTCCCGGGGCGACCCGCCGCCGGCGCGGATGACGAGTGGGAAGACGGCGTCGTCGACCTCGACGTGCTCCGAGGCCAGGATCTTCTCGACCAACCCGCGCATGGTCTTGGGCGCCAGGAGCCGGAACGGGTACTGGTGGGTGCGCGACCGGATGGTGGGCAGCACCTTGTCCGGTTCGGTGGTGGCGAACACGAAGATCACGTGCTCCGGCGGTTCCTCGACGATCTTCAGCAGCGCGTTGAAACCCTGGGTGGTGACCATGTGGGCTTCGTCGATGATGAAGATCCGGTAGCGGCTCTGAGCAGGCGCGAAGGATGCGCGGTCACGCAGGTCTCGGGTGTCGTCGACGCCGCCGTGACTGGCTGCGTCCATCTCGATGACGTCGAACGAGCCGCCGCCGCCCGGGCCCAGTGCCACACATGAGTCGCACACCCCGCACGGCGTCGGGGTGGGACCCTGCTCGCAGTTCAGGGAGCGGGCGAGGATGCGTGCCGAGGAGGTCTTGCCGCAACCGCGCGGCCCGGAGAACAGGTAGGCATGGTTGATCCGCCCGGCCGACAGGGCCGTGGAGAGCGGCTCGGTGACATGCTCCTGACCGACTACCTCGGCGAACGTCGCCGGTCGGTACTTGCGGTAGAGCGCCACGTCAGAAGGCTACCCACAGCGCCCGACAGCGGTCACGCCAGCGGCGATTCCAGCAGCGACTCGGTCGCCGCCAGCAGCGCGCAGGTAGCCAGCCCGTCGATGGCGTCACCGAGGTCGGGCAACTTCGGAAAGCTCGGCGCGATGCGGATGTTGGTGTCGTTCGGGTCCTTGCGGTACGGGAAGGCGGCACCGGCTTCGGTGACGGCGATGCCGGCGTCCTTGGCCAGCGCCACCGTGCGCTTGGCGGTCCCGGGCAGCACGTCGAGACTGATGAAATAGCCGCCCTGCGGTTCGGTCCACGATGCGATCTTCGACTCGCCGAGCCGTCGTTCGAGAATCTCCAGGGCGAGGGCGAACCGGGGCGCCAGCACCTCCCGGTGGCGCATCATGTGCTGTCGCACCCCGTCGGCGTTGCCGAAGAAGCGCAGGTGACGCAACTGGTTGACCTTGTCCGGGCCGATCGACTTCTTCCCGGCGTGCTGCAGGTACCAGGCGATGTTGCCCAGCGAGCCACCGAAGAAGCTCACCCCGGCGCCGGCGAAGGTGATCTTGGAGGTCGAGGAGAACACGTAGGGCCGGTTGGGGTGGCCGGCGGCGGCGGCCAGGCCCAGCACGTCGACCTGCCGGGGAAACTGTGCCGTCAGGGTGTGGATCGCATAGGCATTGTCCCAGAACAGCCGGAAATCTGTTGCGGCCGTTTGCATCTGGACCAGCCGACGCGTCACCTCCCAGGAGTACACGGTGCCTGACGGGTTGGAGAACAGCGGCACGCACCACATGCCCTTGATCGCCGGGTCGGCGGCGACGACTTCCTCGATCAGGTCGACGTCGGGTCCGTCCTCGCGCATCGGCACGGGGATCATCTCGATGCCCAGGCTCTCGGTGATCCCGAAGTGGCGGTCATAGCCGGGCGACGGGCACAGGAACTTGATCACCGGCTCGGCTACCCAGGGCCGCGGCGAGTCCACCCCGCCGTGCAGCATCGAGAACACCACGGTGTCGTGCATGAGTTCCAGGCTGGCGTTGTTGCCCGCGATGAGGTTCGGAACGCTGATGCCCAGGAGTTCCCCGAAGATCGCCCGCAGCCCGGTCAGCCCGTGTTGTCCGCCGTAGTTCCGGGTGTCGGTGCCCTCGTCGTCGCGGTAGATGCCCTCACCCGGCATGGTCAGCAGCGCGTTGGACAGGTCGAGTTGCTCCGGAGACGGCTTGCCGCGGGTGAGATCGAGGGACAGCTTTTTGGCCTGCAGTTCGGCATAGCCATCGCGGTGCTGCGCATGGAGAGCCTGCAGTTCGTCACGGCTCAGAGAATGGAATGCCATGGTGGGCCTTTCGCCGCAAGGGGACCCCGCGCACCCGCCAGAGCCCGTTGACCCTTGCTGCCTTCCAGCCCTGGGGGAGTTCACAGGATGGACGCCGCGCGGGGTCCACGGCGAGTGTAGTACCCGCACCGGGGCATGTGACAGGCAGCCGAATCCTCGGCGTCGCCGAGTCGGCTAACATAACCGGCGGAGGATTCGCCTAGTGGCCTATGGCGCTCGCCTGGAACGCGGGTTGGGTTAATAGCCCTCAGGGGTTCAAATCCCCTATCCTCCGCACCCGTCCGGGGTGCGACCAGCCATTCGATGAATGGGGTCGCACCCCGGACCACTGAGCAACCAAGGAGGGGCATGACGCGGCGCGCTGCCATAGCACTGCACGTCACGCTGATCCTGATCGGCGCCCTGCTGTACTTCCTCTTCGTCATACCGCGATGGTGGGTGCTGACCGGCCAGATTCCGGGCACCCTGGCCACGACCGGACGGATTGCGGCCGGCGTGCCGATTGCATTGGCTGCGATACCGGTGGTTCTGACCCTGCAGCGCGCGATCGAACCGGGAGAACACACCCCGGAATTCGTCTTGCGGTTGCGAGCCTGGTCGGCACTGCTGCTGGGCATCGCCGGAGCGCTGATTCTGATCGCGGCCGTTGCGGAGATCTGGCTGGGGCTGGGCGCTGCCGGACCGTGGCTGTTCGCGGTGTACGGCGCGGCCGGCGCGACCGCGGTTCTCGGGGTCCTGGCGTTCTACCTGTCCTTCGTCGCCGAGAAGCCCCCGGCTCCCCCGAAGCCGCCGAAGGCTTCCAAGCCGGCCAAGATCAAGGGCGGGAGTCGCTGGCGCGGCAAGCGCGGGGCTGCCGACGATTCGGCCGAACTCGCCACCGGGGACAACGACAGCGAAGACATCGAGGTTGACGAGATCGACGACGACGTCATGGTCGTCTCCGACGACGTCGACGTCATAGTCGTCTCCGACGACGTCGACATCGAGGTCACCGAGATCGACGTTTCGGATGCTGACGCCACCGATGCGGCCGGCGGCTTGCGTAACCAGCGGCCGAGCGGCAAGCGTCGCCGCTTACTCGGCCGCTAGATCCACCGTCCGCAGGCTTACGCCGAAGCCTGCGGACGTGCAGACCGGATCTATGTGTAGACGTAGTCCGTCGAGCCGATACCGCCCGGCGCTGCGCTGGCCGCATAGTTGATGTAGACCGGTCCCTGCTGGAACGCCTCGTAGCCGGTGTTCATCAGCTCACCGGGCCCGACCACCGTCGGCGCGTTGGAGGCGTTGACCCTGTAGGAGTACAGCAGCACCGACCCGTCGCCGTTGTAGACCGAGATCTTGGTTCCGGTCGGCACCGAGGACCCGCCGCCGATCAGGTAGTCGGGCAGGGTGCCGTAGACGCCGCCGGAGTCGATGATCGCGTCGGCGTTCTGCTTCGGGCCGTCGTTGATCGACACCTTGACGTAGGCGTCGGGAGTACCGGGGACCGACACGCGCACCGGGTACGGGTTGGGGCCGAAGATCAACTCGCCGCGCAGGCCGAAGAGCCCCTTGTTCTGATGCAGCGTGAAACCGTCGCTGAGTTCACCGGGCAGCGAGGTGGTCGGGATGCTGGGGCCTGGACCGGCGGTGTTGGCGCCGACACCGAGCACACCGACGACGCCGGCCGGGGCGAGGTAATCCTTGAAGGCCTGGGCGTCCGCGGCGTCGACGATGTTGACACCGGTCGGGGCGGTCACGGCTCCGCCTCCGAAGTCGACGCTCGTGTCGTAGGTGGTGTAGTCGTAGGTCAACCCGCCGCTGTAGCCGCTGGTGCCGCTACCCGTCGCGGGACCGAGGTTGGCCGAGCCGACCGAATCCTGGGTCAGAACCAGGCCCGAGGAACCGGTGTCGATCAGAACGGGAACCTTCTTGCCGCCGTTGACCGAGATATAGACGACCGGTTCGGTGTTCGCCTTCATGGTCACCGGCACCTTCACGTAGACCGTGCCGTTGCTGCGGGCCTGCCCGATCAGCGCCTCCGTCGACGCGGTGGCCGCCCCCAGAAGATTGACCAGGGGCATCAGCAGCGCCGCTCCGGACAGGCCGGCCTGCGCAAGAGTCGGCAGCGCCATCGTGATCTGCAGGTTCGTCTGCGCGATCTGGTGCATGACCGGCACGTCGACGTACTTGGCCAGCGTCTGCTGGGCCTTCGGCATCTGGGTCTCCCAGGCCTTCAGCGCCATGGCGGCCTCTGACAGGAACAATTGCGGGCCAATCGCCGCCATTCCGGCCAAGGTCTTACCCGAACCGAACGTCTGCTTGTCGAGTTCGGCCTTCGCGTCGGAGATCTCCTTCAAGGCCAGGGTGACGTGAGCGCCGGGCACGATCGGAGCGGCCGGCAGGTACGACTTCATGTTGTACGAAGGATCGGTAGCGGCGGCGCCGACCTGGGTGGCGGCCGCGGCCACCGGCTGCGTGGCCGTGGCACCCTGCTGTGAACCGCGGGCCGCCCGAGCAGCGACGGCCGTCGCGACTGAAGACTGCGGTGCGACGGCGGTCGCCGCGGCGGGCCGGGGCGCAGTCGCGGCGGCACCGGCCGGGGCCACGGCATTGCGCCCCTTGGCCCCCGCCGACGGGGCCTCACCAGAGGCATGCCGGGAACCACGGGTCACCGGCTTCTTTGCGATGTCGGCCTTGGGCGCGTCCGTGGAGGCACTGTCAGCGGCGGTGGTGTCCTGAGCGCCGGCGCCGGTTTCGGCGAAGGCGACGGCAGCGCCACCGAGCATCGCAGCACCCATGCCGAAGGTCACCGCGCTGACACCCAGCCAGCCGAACGGCTGGAGGCGGCCGCTACAGGCCTTCTTGCGAGTTGCGTTTGACATGTGTCCAGAACCCCTCAGTCCGCCCGAAGATTGTTTGCTGAAGTTCTACCACACATTTGCTGCCACCTGGAATCCCTCGCCCCGACCAGCACCGATGACCACCATTTTTAGGCGTAGATCCGGGGGCTCGAGCGGTGGCATGGTTGCGCCCCCAAAGGTTCGCCGGACGTCCTTCCGGGATTCTGCGAGGATTGGCCCTATGGGGACCTCGGACGCGATCGAGATCGATGTGGCATCACCGGTCGCGCCGACCCGCGCGGTGCGCGTGTCGCACGCCAGTCGCGTCGTCTTCCCGGCTACCGAGTTCACCCCCGAGGTCACGAAACTGGAGTTGGTCCGGTACGTGGTGGCGATGGCCGAGCCGCTGATGCGAGTTCTCCACGAGCGCCCGACCACCCTGGAACGCTGGCCCAACGGCGTTCAACCGGGAATGCGTCTCGGCCGCGGTCAGGACGATGGGGGCTTCTACCAAAAGCACCTGATGCGCGGGGCGCCGTCCTACGTCGACAGCGTCGAGATCGAGTTCCCCTCGGGCAGGACCGGCACCGAGGTGTGTCCCACCGAACCCGCCGTACTGGCGTGGTGCGCTCAGATGGGAACCATCACCTTCCATCCGTGGCCCGTTCGCCGGACGAAGGATCCGGGGTCGCTGGATCGGCCTGACGAATTGCGCATCGACCTCGACCCGCAGCCCGGAATCGCGTTCGGCGACGTTGTCGGGGTCGCACTGGCGGCGCGGGATCTGTTTGAGGAGTTCGGGATCACCGCGTACTGCAAGACCTCCGGCGGTCGTGGTGTGCATGTGTTCGCCAGAATCCGAGCCGAGTGGGACTTCGCCGATGTGCGGCACGCGGCCATCGCTTTCGGCAGGGAACTCGAGCGGCGCGAGTCGGGGGTCACGACCGAGTGGTGGCGCGAGCTTCGCGGCCAGAAGACCTTTGTCGATTACAACCAGAACTGCCGGGACAGAACGATCGCCTCGGCGTGGTCGCCCCGGGCACGCCCCGGCGCGCCCGTCTCAACACCGTTGCACTGGAACGATCTTCAGCAGATCGAGGACCCTCGCACCCTGAATCTGTCAACAGTTCCGCGGGTCTTCGCCGAGCAGGGCGACCCGTGGGCCGGTATGGACGGCGAACACTTCTCGATCGAGCCGTTGCTCGACCTGTGGAAGTCCGATCCGACCGAAATGCCCTTTCCCCCCGACTATCCGAAGATGCCGGGCGAGCCCAAACGGGTTCAGCCGAGCCGGGATAGGGACTTGAAGAGGGTGAGCGGGACCGATTGATGCCTCGCGCAGGTCCGCACCCAAGCAGTAGCGGGTACGGAGTTACCGGCGGCCGACGCCGACGGGGCCGACCGGACCGAGGACCGGATCGACGCCGACCGGACCGACGACTCCACCGACCCCGACCGGTCCAACGGGACCCACGACCGGATCGACGCCGACCGGACCGACGACTCCACCGACTCCGACCGGTCCAACGGGTCCCACGACCGGATCGACGCCGACGACCGGGGCAACGTAGGGCACGCAGTTGAATGCGACCGGATCCCAGACCCAACCGACCGGGCAGTCAGCAAGATTCACCGGGGTGCTTGACGGCGAGGCCAGCACCGCGAGGGGCAGTGCACCCGCCACCACGGCGAACCCGGCAATCGCCACACCACGGCGCAACCAGCGTCGCGGACCCGGCGTAATACTCGGAGATGAATCGGTGACCGACATTTTCTGCCCACCTTCTTGATAGATCGCTGAACTTAGCACTTGGCTCGTCTCGTGGATAGTGGTCGATCTGTTGCCCTATTGGCCCGATGCGTTATGGATCGCCGTCGCGACCAGAACGATATTCACCACGACGAAGACGACCAGTAGGACGAGGGCGGCACGCACGTCCTGCCGATGAATTTTGGTCTTGTCGGCGCCCAGAGAGATCGCCCGGGTCGAGCGCACACCCCATGCCCCCGCAGCCATGATCAGGCCCAGTGTGGCGAAGTGCACCTTGTCGAGCAGGTACGGCCCGTCGTGCGGACCGAGCAGTCGGTCAAGGTTCACGAAGCTCAGCACGACGGTGAACATGGTGGCGCCCAGCAACCCGACCCGGCCGTCGATGATGAGGAGGCTGACCAGAGCAAGCACCGCGGCGATATAGACCACGAAGGTGCTCTTCAGGAAATCACCCATGTGGCTTTGCCGGTGGAGTTGGATTTCCAATGTGAACTGCGCGTAGGTGCTGCTGCCACCGGCCAGGGACGGATCACCGTAAGTGGTGGGGTGGGTGATCTCCCCAGCGGTCACCCGGAACGATGCGATCGTCCATGTCTTCAGTGGAAGATCCGGCTCGGTCCTGGAATTGGCGGTGTCGGCGGTGTAGACGACCTCGCGGGTGTCGAGTTCACCCTCCTCGATCTGGATCTTCAACGTCTGATCGTCGAACGGGTAGTTCGCGAGCGAGAAGTCCTGGCGGAACGTTCCGCTGATCTTCCGTGTCGACCAGTACTGCTTTCCGCGCTGCGCCGTCGCGTCGAGGCCGGCGTCGATTTTGACACCGTTGGTGAACTCCATGGTCTTCAGCGGTTGTGTCTCCCCGTCGGGACACAGGCTCCACATCCAGAAGGAGGCGTCGAAGGTGCCGGCTGCGGTGTCGATCCGCGACAGCGACGACAGGTAGGCCCCCATCTCACAGGAGACTGGACCGTCGTCGGCCCTACCAGGCGGTGCGAGAACGAAGCCTGCCATCAGCACGGCCCCGACGGCCGCAATCAACCGGCGACTCCAGGCCGTGACCTTCGCGGCGTTGTTCACCGTTCGTGGCCCCCTCTCCCCAGCCGGGATTTAGTATCGATCAGTTCGCATCCAGCGGCAGCCGTTCGGCCAAGAGGGCAGAATGAGTGGGTGAGGTTGCCTGTGCTGCCGCCGGTATCGCCCATGCTGGCAAAGTCGGTGACGGTCTTTCCCGAAGGCGCCTCCTACGAACCGAAGTGGGACGGCTTCAGGTCGATCTGTTTTCGCGACGGCGACGATGTCGAGTTCGGGAGCCGAAATGAGCGCCCGCTGACCCGCTATTTCCCGGAGTTGGTGGCCGCAGCCAAAGCCGCACTGCCGCAGCGGTGCGTCATCGATGGAGAGATCGTCATCGTCAGCGCCTCGGGCCTGGATTTCGCGGCCCTGCAGCAACGGGTACACCCCGCTGAGTCCAGGGTGCGATTGCTGGCCGGGCAGACGCCGGCCCTCTTCATCGCGTTCGACCTGCTCGCGCTCGGCGATGAGGACCTCACGGCCTCTCCGTTCATCGAGCGCCGGGGCGCGCTTGTCGACGCGCTCGCGGGTTCCGGGCCCTCGTTCCAGGTAACACCTGCAACGGCGGACCTCCCCACAGCGCAGCGCTGGTTCGACGAACTGGAGGGGGCGGGCTTCGACGGCATCATCGCCAAACCGCTCACGTTGCCCTACAGTCCCGACAAGCGTGTGATGTTCAAGATCAAGCACCAGCGCACGGCTGATTGCGTCATCGCCGGTTATCGGCTCCACAAGGGCAGCGAGGACGCCGTCGGATCGCTGTTGCTCGGCCTCTACCGGGATGACGGCACCCTGGCTCCGGTTGGTGTCATCGGGGCATTCCCCATGGCGACGCGACGAGAGTTGTTCACTGATGTGCAACCGCTGGTGACGACGTTCGGCGGTCACCCTTGGCAGCGCAGCAGCGAGACATCCCGTTGGAATGCCGGCAAAGACCTCTCGTTCACCCCGTTACGTCCCGACCGTGTCGTCGAGGTCCGGTACGACCACATGGAGGGCGACAGGTTCCGGCATACCGCGCAGTTCAGCCGCTGGCGTCCGGACCGCGAACCGACTTCGTGCACGTACAGCCAACTGGAACAGCCGCCGCGGTCCAGGCTCAGCGACGTGATGCCACAGCTCTACCCTCCCGTGTAGCGATCAGGCCAGATGCGCGGTCAACAGCCAGGCGGGCAGGGAATGCCGTCCGTCGGGTTCGTCGCGAACGTCGGCACCGGGCATCGCGGTGAACCCGGGGTTGACGTGGAT
>CAIOYU010000435.1 GCA_903862565.1 uncultured Actinomycetes bacterium
CGAGCATTTCGGCATGTTCCAGCTGACCGACTCCCAACTGGAGCGTGCGAAAAAGCTTGTCCCACATGGGCTGCACATCTCCGTGCAGCCGATCTGGCTCACCGAGCTGGTCAAGGCGGACAACGAGAACATGGGCCCGGACCGCACGAAGACCGGGTTCAAGTTCAAGACGCTGATCGAGGCGGGCCTGCAGCCGGCGGCCAGCACCGACATGACCGGTATCTATCTGGGCAACGTCGAACCCTTCACCGCGATGGAGGCGATGGTCACCCGCCGCTCCGACGACGGCATCTTCGAGCCCCAGGAGGCCATCACGGTGGAGGACGCGCTGCGGATGTGGACCATCTGGCCCGCGAAAGCGATCGGCGAAGCCGAGCATCGGGGCAGCATCGAAGTCGGCAAGCTCGCCGATATGACAGTGCTGACCGAGGACGTCATGACGATCGCGCCGGAGATGATTCACACCGTCACCGCGGCACAGACCATCGTGGGCGGGCGGACGGTGTTCACCCGCGCCTGAGACGGCCCGGGGCTGGCGGTCCATCAGGACGGGTTTCAGCGGGCCGAACTCCCCGACGGCATGAATTGCCTAATCAGTTCTGCCAGTTCGCTCCGGTTGGCCACACCGAGCTTGGAACACGCCCGGTAGATATGGCCCTCCACCGTGCGTACCGACGTCGTGAGCTCCTCGGCGATCTCTTTGTTGGACAACCCGTCCCGAACCAGGGCGGCGATCTCCCGTTCCCGGGTTGTCAACGGCAGCGGAGCGGACGCCTCGCGGGTGGCCGGGGTGGTTGCCCCGCAGGCGGCGACGAGTTGGGATGCCCGGCCGCTGGCGGTCAGCCGCGCGCCGCGAAGGTTGTGGTGGCCGAAGGCCAGTGCCGCGTGGGCAGCGGCGTCGGCCGCCGCGATCCGGTCTCCCATGGATTCCAGGTTGCGGGAAACCTCAAGCAGCGCATCGCCATCCCTGCGGGCATGGGCTCGGGCCCAGCGCGCCACGATGGCGGCACGTGGACCCTCGACCTGACCCGCGAGTTCCTCAAGCCGGTCACCGTTTCGGTTGTCCCCGAACTGCAGTGCAGCCTGCAGGCACAGCGCCTCGCGTGCCAATTGCCCGTTCCGGCGGGCCAATTCGGCTGCCTGAACCGCCAGCGAGATGGCCTCGGAGGTACGCCCGCGGGCCGCGGCCACCCAGGCCTCGGCCAGCTGACGGTTCGGCTCGAAGAACAGGTAGGCCGGGTGTCGCTTCTCCTGCATGCGTACCAGCGACTCGCGCGCCGGTTCGGTCTGCCCTGCGCGGCCAAGCGCTTCGGTGTACGCGACGCGAATCCAGTAGCGCACGCCGAGGTAGGGCCGACCGCCCGCGCCCACGCGGAGTTCCTCGCCGACCAGCGCCGCGTCGAGCAGCGACCTCGCCCGGTCCAGATCGCCGCATCCCAGTGCCACAACGCCGTTGATCGCGGTCACGATGCTCCGCGGCACCTTGGGAAGGTCGCTCCACTGCACCGCGATGCGTTCGCCGACGGAAACGGCGTCGTCGATGCATCCGTTGCAGACCAGGGTGTCGGCGTGAATCAGCGCCAGCGCCAGCGCCTGATAGACCGCCACCGGGCTGCCGGCGGCCAACACGATGTCGTCCTCGGGGGCCTGCGTGGCCGGCTGCGGACGGCCCAGGTCGCCGAGGGCGATCGTGACGCCGAAGTTCAGGTTCACCCGGGACCGCGGATCCAGCCGGTCGGTGTCGATGGATTCGGCCAGGGCCATCACTTCGGTGGGCCTGCCGGCCATGGCCAATTGCAGTCCGCGGAAGGCCAGTAACTCTTGCACCACAGTGTCCGGCGCGGCCGCCAGCGCCTCGTCGATGACCGCCCAGGACTGCTCGGGCTGGCCCTGGGTGAGAAGCAGTGACAAACCCCGCAGGATCTTCGCCTCGGCCCACAGGGTGTCCGTTGCGCTCTCATCCGGAATGGAGGCCAGCAGGAGCTCGGCGTCGCCGGCCCTGCCGAGCATCGCCAGCGTGCGGGCCTGCAGAACCTGCGACTCCACCCCTGCACCCGCGCGTGCCGCCGCCTCGGACAGCCGCTCGCTCAGCGCGACGTCCGAACGCCGAAAGGCAACTGCCGCAGCACGATAGAGCACACGGGCGTCGGGCTGCAGATCGGACTCCATCCACAACAGCCCAAGCCGGACCGGGTCCGGAGGCGGCAATCCGGTGTCCGGCTCGCCCATCGCCGAGGCGATCCGCCCTCGCAACCGGTTGCTGCGCATCCGGCCCATGCGGGCGCGGCGGGCCTCGCCGTAGAGCGGGTGGCCGACCCGCGCGGTGTCGGTCGGACCGTCGTGACCCAGGCGGATCAGCTCGCGGCGCTCGGCATCCTCGATCGCGGCCGGATCCGCAAGTGCCGTGAGATACCCGAGTTCGAGAGGCTCGGCAACGGCGAGCAGATCCAGAACCTCCAATACCGGCTCCGGCGCCGCGCCGATGTACGCCTCGACCAGATCAGCCAAGGTGGAGGACACCGTGACCGATCCGCTCCACTGCCAGCAGTCCTCACGGTCGCGGGCCAACCGGCCGGCATCCAGCTCCTGGCGCACCAGTTGATGCAGGAACAGCACGTTGCCATGGGTGAGTTCCCACATCCGCGCGGCGCAGTTCGCCGCGACCCGACCGCCGAGGACGGTGGCCAGCAGCGCGTCGCACTGCGACCGGGAGAGCGGCTGAAGGTCGAGGCGACGGAGGTGGCCGTCCTTCCACAGGTCGGTCACGGTGTCGGGGACCGGCTCGCCGGAGCGCAGCGTCGCGATCACCACCGCCGCACGCCGCCCGAC
>CAIOYU010000436.1 GCA_903862565.1 uncultured Actinomycetes bacterium
ACGCTAGTCGACCCGTACACCGGTGATTCCATCGACTTCGTCCGCGGCCCGGAAACGTCCAACAGCATCGAGATCGACCACGTCGTCTCCCTCGCCGACGCCTGGTACAAGGGTGCCCGCGCCTGGGACCCGCAGCGCCGGCTGGATTTCGCCAACGATCCGCGCAACCTGCTCGCAGTCAGCCCACAAGCCAACTTCGACAAGGCTTTTCGCGACGCCGCCGGCTGGCTGCCCCCGAACCAGGCCTTCAAGTGTGATTTCGCGGCACGCCAGGTCGAGGTCAAGACCGCCTACGGCCTGTGGCTGTCCGCAAAGGAGAAAAAGGCTCTCGCTGAGGTGCTTTCGCGCTGCTGAGGCACATCCGGGAAAGCCGAAGGGCCGCCGGAATCACTCCGGCGGCCCATCAACAGTCGTGGATCTAGGCAGGAATCTCGACGGCCTCATCGACGATGGTGACCTGTTCCGGGCCGACCTGCTCGACGTCTATTTGCGCGACGGCGACCTCAGGCTGCGGGTTTTCGATGATGGCCTCCGCACCGGCGTCCGGCACGGGAGCCTCCTGCACTGCGGCATCCGCACCGGCGTCCGGCGCGGGAGCCTCCTGCACGGCGTCCACGAAAACGGGCTGCCCACCGTCGGCGCCCTCGACAGGGGCGTCAACCTGCGGCTCCGCCGCAACGGGGGCATCGACGTTCATCGTCTGTGCCTGTACCGGCAGGTACATGTGATGGCTGAACTGCGGCTGATACGCGCCACCGCCACCGACCCGCACACCACTGCCGCTCTCGCCACTGGACACCGGGGTGCCGTCCGGCAGAGTGACGGCGGCGTGACCGCTGTTCCAGCCGATCACCACGGAGTTGGGCGCCGAACCGTAGTGGAATCCACGAGCCAACAGAGCCGGCTCGATATTGCCGGTGTTGAAGCGGCTGCCGAAAGCCGGCCGCCCCGAAGCCACATTCGCAACCCACGAGGCCAGACCCGAGCAATCAGTGCCCGCAGGACTGTCGCCACCGGGGATGTACGGGGTGCCCGCCACCTGACCGATTAGAGACATCAACGAAGTCGCAAGAACAATCATGATATCGACGGTAACAAGGAATTCGTGAAGTTCCCAAACTCTATGGTGGGTATCACGTTTCGCAGTGCAATTGCGTATGTGCTGGTCAAGTGCATTGTGTATCAATCTAATCGCGAAATTGAAACGGCTCGGTCCTGCCAAATTTGTTTTTTACCAGCGACTTTCCGGAACTGATTCGTACTTTCGTTATACATATCAACACTTCTCGGTGATTCACGACACGTCGCTCGCCGGAATGTGACCCACGTCGCTCCTCTCGACTCCCGATCAGGCAGGATCAACCCATGCGCGAGTACCTGAAGTTCTATATCGACGGCCACTGGAGCGACCCCGCTGATCTGCGGACTCTCCCGGTGGAGAACCCGGCGACCGAGCGGGTTTGCGGCACGATCGCCCTCGGTACCAGCGCCGACGTGGACAACGCCGTGCGGGCGGCCCGCACGGCGTTCCGAGCGTGGTCGCAGAGCAGTCGCGATGAGCGCCTGGACGTACTGCAGGCCGTGCTGGCGGAATACCGGAAGCGGGCCGGTGACCTCGCGGAGGCGGTGACCGAGGAGATGGGCGCACCGCCCGCGCTGGCCTCGGGCCCGCAGGTGCAGATGGGACTGGGCCATCTGCTCACGACCATCGACGTGCTGAAGAACTTCGCCTTCGAGGAGTCCCGGGCAAACACGCTGGTGGTACGTGAACCGATCGGCGTCTGCGCCCTGATCACGCCCTGGAACTGGCCGATCAACCAGATCGCCTGCAAAGTCTATCCAGCCCTGGCGGCTGGCTGCACGATGGTGCTCAAGCCGTCGGAGGTGGCTCCGTTCTCCGGGCAGATCTTCTCCGAGATCATCGACGCCGCCGGGGTGCCCGCCGGGGTGTACAACTTGGTCCACGGTGATGGACCGGGAGTGGGCGCCGCGTTGTCCAGCCACCCGGACGTCGATCTGGTCTCGTTCACCGGTTCGACGCGGGCCGGTGTCGAGGTCGCGCGCAACGCGGCGGCAACGGTGAAGCGCGTGACACAGGAACTCGGGGGCAAGAGCCCCAACATCGTTCTCGACGACGACTCACTGCCCAGCTCCGTTGCGGCCGGCGTTCGGGCCATGATGCTGAACTCGGGCCAGAGCTGCAACGCGCCGTCGCGCATGCTGGTGCCCAATTCCCGGATGCAAGAGGCGGTTTCGATAGCAGGGTCGACGACGCAGACGGTGACGGTGGGCGATCCCGCAGATCCGGCCGCACTGGGTCCAGTCGCATCCCGCGCGCAGTTCGACAAGATCCAGCGACTCATCCAGGCCGGTATCGACGAGGGCGCAACCCTGGTCGTCGGCGGCCCGGGCCGCCCCGAAGGGTTGCCGGCCGGCTATTACGTCCGGCCGACGGTGTTCGCCGGCGTGCGCAACGACATGACGATCGCGCGTGAGGAGATCTGCGGCCCGGTGTTGTGCATCCTGGGTTACGACGACCTCGACGAGGCGATCGAGATCGGTAACGACACCGACTACGGGCTTTACGGCTACGTCTCCGGCGCCGACCTCGACCAGGCCCGGGACGTGGCCCGCCGGATCCGCGCGGGTACGGTCTCGATCAACCACGCTTTGGACATCGCGGCGCCGTTCGGCGGCTACAAGCAGAGCGGAAACGGCCGGGAGTGGGGCGAATTCGGCCTGCACGAGTACCTGGAGACCAAAGGGATCGTCGGGTTCGCCGGCCCCCGGAAACGCCCCGGTCCCGGGGCGGACGGCTGAGCCGTGCGGGTCCTGGTGCAACGGGTGACCTCGGCGTCGGTGACGGTGGGCGGGGAGGTGGTGGGCTCGATCGCCCCGGCCGGTCAGGGGCTGCTCGCGTTGGTGGGAGTCACCCACGACGACGACGCCGGCGTCGCCCGCCGGATGGCCGAAAAGCTATGGCAGTTAAGGATTCTCGACGGAGAGAATTCCGCCGCCGACGTCAGCGCGCCGGTCCTGGTCGTCAGCCAGTTCACCCTGTACGCCAACACGGTCAAGGGCCGGCGGCCCTCGTGGAACGCCGCCGCGCCGGCGGCGACCGCCGAACCACTGGTCGGCGTCTTCGCCGACGCGCTGCGCGAGTTGGGCGCCGAGGTGGCGACCGGGGCGTTCGGAGCCCACATGCAGGTGGCTTCGGTCAATGACGGGCCGGTGACGGTGATGCTGGAACTATGACGGTTCTCCGATTTGTTACCGGTCTGCGCCCCGTGGTCTATATCGCTGCGTCAGACTGGGAGCCCCATGCATAGCCACACGTACGTGACCTACGAGGAGTTCGGCCGCCGCTTCTTCGAGGCCGCGGTGACGGAGGAACGTGTCGCGACGGCATTCGCCCAGATCGCGGGTGACGAGTTCTCGATGGGGCCCATGGCCCAGGGGCCGGGCGGACTGGCGAAGGTCAGCGCGAAGGTGAAGATCCAGGAACCTCATGTCCGGCGCAGTCTGGGCGACACCATCACCTTCGCCGTGCGTATTCCACTGCTGCTCGAACTCGTCGTCGATCTGTGGGTGGACAAGCAGCGTTTCAACGTCGACGGCGATATCGCCCTACGTGCCACCGCCCGGGCCGCCGAGCCGTTGCTGGTCGTGATCGACGTGGCCAAACCGAGGCCGTCGGACATCTCCGTGCACGTGACGTCGAAGTCGACGCGCGGCGAGATCCTGCGGATCCTGGCCGGCGTGGACTCGGAGATCAAGCGGTTCGTCGCGGCTTACGTCTCCGAGCAGATCGACAGCCCGGATTCGCAGAAGGCCAAGATCATCGACGTGTCCGAGCAGGTCGCTGCCTGGGACGACTTCTAGAGGTCCAGCGAAAGCGTCGAATCCTCGGTCGCGCGGGAAACACACGGAAGCATCATCCCGCCGTCGTGTTCGGGCGGGGTCAGCAGCGTATCCCTGTGCTCCACAGTGCCGTTGGCGACGCCGATGACGCGGGTGCG
>CAIOYU010000437.1 GCA_903862565.1 uncultured Actinomycetes bacterium
CCGACGCTTGGCATCAGTCCACCGCCGGACCCGGGGCCACCGCGGCGAGTCGCTGCGCCGATTCCCGTTCATGGGTGGCGTACGCCGTCGCCGCTTCGGCGGCCTGAGTTGCAGTGCCCTGAACCCGCGACGACATCACCGTGGCGGTTCCACCGATGAGAGCCTGGCCGGCCGAGACGGCAGTCGAGGTAGCCTGGCCGCTGGGCAGGCTGGGCACCGATGCTGCGGGACCCGCTAACTCTCCGGCGATGGTCCCGCACTCAGTAGACCAGGCTTCGAGGCCCTGAACATCGACCCGCATTTCCCCCACCAGCAAATGATAGCGGCTGGACTACCCCGAGTTGAAAGCCCTGTTCTGATCTGATGATCTTCTGCCAGGTCCCTAATAATCTGGGACGCTGGTTGAAGCAGCGACTAATCGATTGAGGCGACAGACCATCTTCTACGTTCGAGGCCGGGCCCGTTCGTGAGGCCATTACAGGATTGCAATGCATCCGAAACCCACAGGGTGTTCTTCCTCAACATATCCTCGCTGCGCCACTTCGATTCATCTAAGCCTCGATCCACTGATGGGCGGGACTGTCCGATATTCGGTGTAAGCGGCGTTTGGTTGGATTTTTCGGTCAGCGTTCTTCGGCGGCTGGCATGCGATCGGCGAAGCTGATCGCCAGGGCGTTGAGCGCTGGCTTCCAGCGTACGGCCCACTTGGTCTGGCCGGTACCTTTGGGATCGAGCGATCGGGTGACCAGGTAGAGCGTCTTCAGCGCCGCTTGCTCGTTCGGGAAGTGCCCACGGGCCCGGACCGCCCGCCGGTAACGGGCATTCAGGCTCTCAATTGCGTTGGTAGAAAACAACACTCGCCTAATCTCGATGTCGTAGTCCAGGAACGGGATGAACTCCTCCCAGGCGTTGTCCCACAGCCGTTTGATCGCCGGGTAGGGCTTGCCCCACTTCTCGGCGAACTCCTCGTACCGCAACCGGGCCTCGGTGGGGGTCACCGCGGTGTAGATCGGCTTGAGGTCGGCGCTGATCTTGTCCCAGTACTTGCGCGAGGCGTACCGGAAGGTATTTCTGATCAAGTGGATGATGCACGTCTGCACCGTGGCCAACGGAAACGCCGCAGAAACGCTGTCGGGCAACCCTTTGAGACCGTCACAGACCAGGAAGAAGATGTCCTTGACGCCGCGGTTTTTCAGGTCGGTCAGGACCGCGAGCCAGAACTTGGCCGACTCGCCGTCCCCGTCACCGACCCACATCCCCAGGATGTCCTTGTGGCCGTCCAGATCCACCCCGATCGCGGCGTAGACCGGCCGGTTGCGGACCTGCCCGTCGCGGATCTTGACCATGATGGCGTCGATAAACACCGCCGCGTACACCTTCTCCAAAGGCCGTGACCACCAGGTATGCATCTCCTCGATCACCCGGTCGGTGATCCGCGACACGGTGTCCTTGGACACCGAGGCGCCGTAGACATCAGCGAAGTGCGCCGAGATCTCCCCGGTGGTCAGGCCCTTGGCGTACAGCGAGAGCACCACCCGATCCACATCGGTGATCCGCCGCTGGTGCTTGGCCACGACCACCGGCTCGAACGTACCGTTGCGGTCCCGCGGCACCTCGATCTCGACCTGCCCGCACGCATCAGTGATGACCTTCTTCGCGCGAGAACCATTGCGGGAGCTACCACTTCCACGCCCCGCCACGGCGTGCTTGTCGTAGCCGAGGTGCTCGGTCAACTCCTCATCCAGCGCCGTTTCCAGCACCATCTTGGTCAGCGCTTTGAGCAACCCCTCCGGGCCGGTCAACGCGACCCCCTCAGCGCGAGCCTGGCGAACCAGATCGCCCACCAGGGCCCGCTCGGCCCCCGTCAGCTCCCGGGTCTGGGCGAGGCCCTCATCCACGTTCCCGCCGGCCGCAGCCGGCTCTTGCACCTGAGCATCCATGCCCTTGAGTGTCTTGGTCATTGCAGTGATTCCTTCTGCCCCACGCCGGAGGCGGTTGAAACCACTTACACCGAATCAGCGATAGGCCCACGATAATGGCTGGGTGGTGTCGGGTGTGGGTTTGGTGGGTCGGGAGGCTGAGTTTGCCCGGCTTACCGGGGTGTTGAGCGGTGATGCGGGGCGTGCGGTGGTGGTCTCGGGGGAGCCCGGGGTGGGTAAGACGGCGTTGCTTGATCAGGTGTGCGCCTGGGCGTCGGATCGGGGCTGGCGGGTTGTGCGGGTCTTGGGGGTTCAGGTCGAGGAGAAGTTCGCGTTGGGCGGGCTGAATCAGTTGGTGTTCGGTCTGAGGGATTTTCGGGTCGGGTTGGATGAGTCCGATCGTGCGGTGCTGGCGCCGGTTTTCAGCGCCGAGGCGGGTACGGCGGTGTCGGGGTTGCCGTTGGCGGCGTCGGTGTTGCG
>CAIOYU010000438.1 GCA_903862565.1 uncultured Actinomycetes bacterium
AGAGTCGCACCGGCCCACCCTAACGGTCCGCTACGGTTCTGCGGGTGCAGAGCAGACACCGGGCGACCGCCACGCTGGCTGCTGCTGTGCTGTCGGCCGGCTGCGCCGGCCCACCGTCGTCTCCCGACCACGTGGTGGTGTTCGCGGCCGCCTCGCTGGCCAAGGTCTTCCCGTCGATCGGTGATCGTCTGAGCGCAGCCAATCCCTCTGCGGCAGTGGAGTTCTCCTTCGCCGGTTCCGCCGATTTGCTCACCCAGGTGATCCACGGCGCCGTCGCCGACGTGCTCGCGACGGCAGACACCCCGACCATGGACAAGGCGGTGCGGGCGGGTCTGGTCGCCGGCGAGCCCGTCGCCTTTGCGACCAACACTCTCACCATCGCCGTGACACCCGGAAACCCCAAGCGCATCAACAGTTTCCGGGATCTGGCCGGGGTCAGCGTCGTGGTCTGCGCAACGGAGGTGCCTTGCGGGGCGGCGTTGCCGCAACTGGAGAAGCAGACCGGTGTGGACCTGGCTCCGGTGAGCGAGGAGTCTTCGGTGACCGACGTTCTGAACAAGGTGACCAGCGGCCAGGCCGACGCCGGCCTGGTCTACCTCACCGACACCCGGGCGGCGGGCGACAGAGTCACCGCCGTGCCGTTTCCGGAGGCCGCCACCGCCCTCAACACCTACCGGATCGCCCTTCTCGAGCAGGGCCGGGACAAGCCGATGGCCCAGCGATTCGTCGACCAGGTGACCGGCCCGGCCGGCCGGGCCGCTCTGGCGGCCGCCGGTTTCGGCGCACCCTGAAATCCGGGACGGTTACGGTCGCAGGTGTGATCGTCCTGCTCCCCCCATCGGAGACCAAGCGCGCCGGCGGAGACGGGCCTGCGCTTCGACTCGGCGACCTGTCCACCCCCGAGTTGGGCGCAGTGCGCGCCGAACTCGTCGATGAACTGGTCGAGTTGGCTGCGGACCCCGCGGCCAGTCGTGCGGCGCTGGGCATCTCGGCGGCGCAGGTCGAGGAGATCGCCCGGAACGCCGCGCTGCGCACCTCGGCGACCATGCCTGCCATCCATCGCTACACCGGGGTGCTGTACGACGCACTCGACGTCGACTCGCTCACAGGGGCGGAAGCCACCCGCGCGCGTTCCCGTCTCGCCGTCGGCTCGGCGCTCTTCGGCCTGCTCCGCGCTGACGACCCGGTGCCGGCCTACCGGCTCTCGGCGGGCTCGAAACTGCCCGGGCGGCCCGGCCTGGCCACCCGCTGGCGACCGGTCCTGGAACCGGTGCTCGCCGACCTGGCCGGCCGCGAACTCGTCGTCGACCTTCGCTCCGGAAGCTACGTCGGGCTGGGACGCGTCGCCGGGGCGGTCCGGGTCGACGTCCTGGCCGAGCACCCCGACGGTCGCCGCACCGTGGTCAGCCACTTCAACAAGGCGCACAAGGGGCGGCTGGCCCGGGCTCTCGCCGCGACGCGCTCCGAACCGGCCGACGCCGCCGCCGTGGCCGCGGTGGCTCGGCGTTCCGGGCTTCGGGTGGAGCGGGACGGGAATGCGCTGACCGTCGTGGTCAGCGCCTGAAGTACGCAAGAATGGTGCGGTGACCACCCGCTGGCAGCAAGCCAAAGGGCCGCGTGGCGACGACTACGACGCGCGCTGGCGGTCACTGGCGGCGTCCGGGGAGAACATCCACGGCGAGGCCGACCTGGTGTCGGGGCTGCTGACCGCGCGCCCCGGCGGCGCGGTGCTCGACGCCGGCTGCGGCACCGGCCGGGTGGCGATCGAACTCGCCCGCCGCGGCTTCGATGTCGTCGGGATCGACGCCGACGCCGGCATGCTCGACACCGCGCGTGCCAAGGCCCCGGGGCTGACCTGGCTACTGGGCGACCTGTCCGGCTCGGCCGAACCCGCCGGGCCGTTCGACCTGGTTCTCCTGGCCGGCAACGTCATGATCTTCCTGGAGCCCGGCACCGAGCAGCAGGTGCTGGCCAATCTGACCCGCCGACTGGTGCCGGGCGGACTTCTCGTCGCGGGGTTCAGTCTGCGTCCGGGGGGGCTGACCATCGACCGGTACGAGGCGTTGGCTGCGGCCGTGGGACTGGTGCCGGTCGACCGGTGGGCGACCTGGGACCGGGAACCGTTCACCGGCGGTGACTACGCGGTGTCGGTCCATCGCCGGGGGGACGGCGCGTGAGACTCGGCCGGTCTCCGGATCACTACTACGCCCTGACTGCGGCACTTGCCGCGCGCGGTAAGCAGACCACGGCCATGCGGGTCGTGGCCGGTTGGATTCTCGCCCTCAGCCTGCCGACGGCGCTAGCCCTGCTCAACCCGGCGGCCACCCGGTGGCCTGCGGGCCGTCCCATCCTGGCGGTGGCCGCGGTGACCTGCGTTGCGCTGGCGGTGCCCTGGCTGCGGCACAGCTGGCCCAGCCGAATGCAGTCCACCTGCTTCGTCGTCGTGGGAACCATCGCCCTCGCATTCGGTTGCACGGTCGCCGCCGATCCGCTCGCGGGCCTGCTGCTGGCCGTCGCGTTCCCGTTCATCCTCGGCTACACCGCGCTGTGCCACAGCGTTCGGCTGCAGGTCTTCACCATCGCGGTCGCGGCGCTGACGGTCGGGTGGCTGGCGGCCAGGATCGCGGCCGGCGGGATCCCGACGGCGATCGCCGTGGTGACCCCGATCGTGCTGCTCAGCGTCGCCGTGGTGTACGCCTGCCGGACGGTGGCCGACCTGAGTGGGGCGCATGAGGCGCAGGCCGAGGTCGACCTGGTGACAGGGCTTCCCACCCGGGAGTCGTTCTACGAACAGGCCTCGACACTGCTGGGCGCGCGCCAGCGTGACGATGACCGCTACCTCGTGCTGATTCTGGTGAGCATCGACGCGCTGGGCGCGATCGCCGACATGCAGGGCTCGCGAAGCGTCAATCGCGTGCGGGTGCGCGTAGCCCAGGCCGTGCGCGAATCCGTGCGGCGCGGGGCGGTGCTCGGTCACAACGGCGAGAACGACTTTCTCGTCGCGGATACGTTCACCACCGCCGACCCGGCCCCGCTGATCGAACGGTTGCGGGGCGCGATCGCGGCGACGCCGTCCGGGATCACCGCGAGTATGGGAGTGGTCAGCACCGCGCTTCGCCCGCTGGCCGAACGGCCGCCCGACGAGGTGCTCGACGAACTCCTCGACCAGGCCGGGACGGCGATGCGGGAATCCCGCAAGGCCGGCGGCAACCAGGCCCGCTACCGGGTCGCCTGATCGTGCGAAACTGGGCCGATGGCGCATCGCGACGGACAGCCCGGAAGGAACCTCCGCAGACAACTCCTGGCCTTGGCTCTGTGCGCCGGGAGCATGACGAACCCGGCTCCGGCGACCGCTGAGGCAACGGCGCCAAGCGATTTCGTCGACCTCCACGCCGTCGCGCCGACGATCCTGTCCGACATTCGCTACTTCACGCCGCACAACTTCACCGGCGACCCGGTGGACGGCTATCTCGCGCCGCTGTGCATCCTGACCCGCCCGGCCGCTGAGGCCCTGGCCAGGGCGCAGCAAGACTTCCTCGAGCAGGGCTTCACCCTGAAGGTGTACGACTGCTATCGGCCTCAGCGCGCCGTCAACGACTTCGTCGCATGGGCGGAGAACCTCGGCGACCAGCGCATGAAGCCAGAGTTCTATCCGCGCGTCGACAAGTCGACGCTGTTCTCCGACGGCTACATCGCCGAACGGTCCGGTCACAGCCGGGGCAGCACCCTCGACCTCACCCTGGTGGCACTTCCAGCGGATCAGCCGGCGGTCGAGTCGTATGTTCCCGGCCAGCCGCTGCTGGATTGC
>CAIOYU010000439.1 GCA_903862565.1 uncultured Actinomycetes bacterium
CCAGGAAACAGCTTCTGCGAGCCGGTGTTCACGCCCCGCCCGGGAGCCCGGGACGAGGACGACGGTTGGCTGCTGTCGGTGGAGTACCAGGCCGACCGCCACTGGTCCCGGCTGGTGGTCTTCGACGCCACCGACATCACCCGGGGGCCGGTGGCAACTGCTCAACTCACCCATCACGTCCCCCAGGGGTTCCACGGCAACTTCGTCGCGAAGTGATGTCGTCTAGCTGTCGTGACCTGACACGTTGTTGGCGGCGCGTGCCCGGCGTCCCGAGATCTCCATCGCGCCGACGAGAAACAGGGTCGCCACGTAGACCAGCACCTGGAATGGCAGTCCGCCAAAGCGTGTGAACGGCGCCCCTCGCGGGCCGGGGGGGACGTCGGTGACCAGCAGGGCCTGTCCGCCGCGTTCGGTGTGCACGGCGGTGCTAGCCCGAACCTGCCCGTTCGGTGCCACGATCACCGAGTCCCACGCGACGTCGGCCTTGACCATGGCGACGCGGTTCTCGATGGCGCGGAACGCCGTCGAGGAACTACGGATATCCGCGACCGACCGGAAGTCGATGCTGGGGGCGAGGATCATCTGCGCGCCGTTGGCCGCCACCTTGCGGGCAGGACCATCGGGGAAGTCGATGTCGAAGCAGATGATCATGCCCAGCATGCCGAGCGGGGTCGTCACCGTGGGGTAAACCGTTCCGGGCGTGAACTTCTCGCCCTCGACGAGCACCCGTTTGGTCTTGAAGTACAGCGTTGTGACCTCGCCCCGAGGGCTCCACAGCAGGGCAGTGTTGGGTGCGGCACCGTCGGTGGCATCCGGGGTGAAGCCCATCGCCAGGAACACCCCGGTCTGGCGGACCAGAGCCGGGATCCAGTCGGTGTGGACAACCCGCGGATCGTAATTCAGCGTCTCCTCAGGCCAGACCACCACTTTCGCCCCCTGCGCCGCGGCGTTGCGGGTCATCTCGGTGAGCTGGGCGATCTGGTCGATGACGCGCTGTTCGTCACTTCGGCCGGGGGAGAGGTCACCGGCGGAGATCAGTGTTCCGGGTGTGGAGTTGTCCAGCCCGGGCTGAACAGCGGCGACACGAACCTCGGGACCCATGCGATGCGACACGTCACGGAAGATCAGCACGCTGCTGGCCGCCCAGACCGTCACGACGGCAACCGCAATCGCCACCGAGACTGCCAGCACTCGGCGGGGGACCGCGACGTCGGCGGCCCTCGGCCGGAACCGGTCGATCAGCGCCAGCACCCCGAGTGCCACCGCAGCGTTGACGAGGTGTATCAGCAGGCTCAACGCCGGCGTCCCGACGACGCTGACCGGCTGCACCAACTCGGGAACCTCAGAGAGCCGATAGGCGATCCACGGGTAGGTGCCGAAAATCTCGTTGTTCTGGATCACGAGGTCGAAGGTCACCCAGATCAGGGGGAGGGTCACCACGAACCAGCGATACCCGGTGCGTTCGGTGAAGGGCCGCAGGAACATCCCGATGACAATCCCGCCGATTCCGGCGACCACGGCGATGGCGATGACCAGCCCCATCGACAGCACCGAGGTGGCGTTGAGGAAAAGCGCGAAAGCATATGCGCCGAACGTGATTCCCACCGCCAAGGCACTCCACCGGCGGGGCAGCACCCGGTACTGGGCAACGTACATCGGGACGAAAGCCACGAACGTCAGCCACCAGAGATTGCCGAAGGACGGCCAGATGACCACCAGCAACACTGCGGTCACCAGCGACAGGAGAAGTCCCCCACCGACTCGTGAACTCACAGCGAGCATTAGATCACCAGTGCGGTTGTGCGAAGCCCGGAATCAAGCCCGCCACCGCGGTGCGCGGACTGATGACCGATCGGGGGCGCCCACCGCGGGGGAGGGGGCGGCTCGGCTCACCGCCGGCGCCGGACGGGTCATCGCTAGACTCGCCAGGAAGACGCCCTCACCCGGGCGTCGAGGCCCTACGGGCGTTCCTGGCAGTGCAGAAGCTCTCGTTTCTCTATCCCGCCGGTCCGTTCGATACCCCCAGTGGCTGGGAGGTCGGGCGGGTGCTGCACGCGAAGGGGCCGCTGGGCCTGCCAGCGCGTTGGTGGGGATTCCTAGTAGAGCCCGTCATCGAGACGTAGTCCCCGTCATCGAGACGGCGGGTTTCCATAAGTCGCTACCTAGCCCACCAAGCGGTGGTGGAGGCGCTGGCCGACCAGGGCGTGCAGTGGCTCTTGGACACGACGCCGCCGGCTGCCCAGACAAACGGAGTACGGCTCTTCGCCTGCCGGCAACTGCCCAAAATGACCCCGACCGTGGAGGCCGTTCCGGAGCTCGCATCTTGCGGGCGTGGCCGCCGGTCACGGCGTGGGCGTGATCGTGGCGAGACGTGCTGCTAGAGGCCGCCCAGCCAGCGGTCAAGTTCGGCGTAGGCCGCCGCCCGCGGGCCGGCCAGCGACAGGAAGACGTCATGTTTGGCGTCGACCACCGGAACAACCGTCTGCCGGTTGCCGATACAACCGGCCCACCGCGCGATGTGCGCCACATCGAGAACGGCATCGCCGCGCTGCATGGCGTCGGTGCCGGCGGTGTCGACGGTGGCCTCGGCGATGGTGTGGTCCGACCGCAGGATCAGGTTGGGCACCCCGACGTCGAGCCCGCGGTGCAACCGCGCCTGCGCCCGCTGGATGGCGTTGATCCAACCGAAGGTGATGGGAAACCCGCCCAGCGGCTTCCACTGCAGGTTGTACTCGAACTCCCCGTGGTAGTCGCGGTGCAGGGTCAGGCCGTAACCGCCGCGTCCCCCGGGGCGCAGCACCCGGGTCTTGCGGACCCGCGACACCGCCCCGATGGCCGTCGAGGTCACCCGGGTGCGCAGGATGGCCGGCCCGCGTAAATCCAGAAACGGGCTGTTGAGCACCAGCCCGGCCAGGCCGAGCCGGCCCGTGCCGCCGCGGCGGCGCACCCGGTCCAGCCACATCGACACCACCAGGCCGCCGGTCGAGTGCCCATAGACCACAACTCTCGGGTCACCCTCGGCCGAGTTCTCGGCACGCAGGATCCTCAGCGCCCAGTCCAGCTCGCGGTCGTAGCGGGACAGGTCGGTGGTGAAGTGCGGGGTTTGGCCGGGGCGCCAGGAACGGCCGCATTTGTGCAGATCAAGACCGTAGAAGCGGAGCCCGCGGGAGGCGAAGTGATCGACGAGTTCGGTGTTGAAGAAGTAGTCGGTGAACCCGTGCACCGCCAGGACCGCGGCTCCCGACGGGGTCGGA
Organism: uncultured Actinomycetes bacterium; assembly: GCA_903862565.1. Taxonomy (GTDB): domain Bacteria; phylum Actinomycetota; class Actinomycetes; order Mycobacteriales; family Mycobacteriaceae; genus Mycobacterium. The sequence goes on from CAIOYU010000439.1 coordinate 3,255, forward strand.
TCGGCGCGGCGCACCAGGGTGGCGAACAGGTCGCCCTCGCCGTCGGGATCGGCGCCCATCGCGAGGGTGGCCTGCTCATAGCCGGGCAGGACGTCGTCCACCCAGTCAACGTCCGCCCTTTCAACGTCGACCCATTGGGCGTCCATCCGGTCGGCTCCCGCTGCCGTCACAGGCACAACCCTAAGCGCGGTCACTGTGGCGCTGGCGACTTCACCGGATCGTGGCGCCCCGATCGCGATAGCCTAAGCCTCACAGGACCAAGGGCCTCACCATCGGGGCCGCACAGGATCGACTCAAGCGATAGGACGGGACCGGTGTCTGACAATCCCACGCACGTCAAGACGGACGTCGTACTGGTTGGCGCGGGAATCATGAGCGCCACCCTCAGCGCTCTGCTGAAGCTGGTCGAGCCGAACTGGTCGATCACGGTTGTGGAGCGTCTCGACGCCGCGGCGGCCGAGAGCAGCGACCCGTGGAACAACGCCGGAACCGGCCACTCCGCGCTGTGCGAGCTGAACTACACCCCGGAGAAACCCGACGGCACCATCGAGATCGCCAAAGCGATCAACGTCAATGAGCAGTTCCAGGTCACCCGCCAGTTCTGGGCCTACGCCCACGAGCACGGGATCCTCACCGACGTCCGTAGCTTCCTCAACCCGGTGCCGCACGTCAGCTACGTGCGCGGCGCCGAGAACGTCGACTATCTGCGCCGCCGCCGCGAGACGCTGGTGCGCAACCCGCTGTTCGCCACCATGGAGTTCATCGACGAGCCCGACGAGTTCGCCCGCCGACTGCCGCTGATGGCCGCCGGACGTGACTTCTCCGACCCGGTCGGACTGAACTGGACCGAAGCCGGCACCGACGTCGACTTCGGCGCGCTGTCGCGCCAGTTGCTCGCCTTCGGCACCACCCGCGGCATGAACACCCTGTTCGGCCACGAGGTGCGCGACCTGGACCAGGAGACCGACGGAGACTGGACGGTCAAGGTCGTGAACCGCCGCACCGGCGAAAAGCTCAAGCTGACAAGCAAATTCGTATTCGTCGGCGCCGGTGGCTGGGCGCTGCCGCTGCTGCAGAAGTCGGGTATCAAGGAGGCCAAGGGCTTCGGCGGGTTCCCGGTCAGTGGGCTCTGGCTGCGCACCAACAACCCGGACCTGGCCGGCCGTCATCATGCCAAGGTCTACGGGCTGCCGCCGCTGGGTGCCCCGCCGATGTCGATGCCCCACCTCGACACCCGTGTCATCACCGGCAGGGACTGGCTGTTGTTCGGGCCGTTCGCCGGGTGGTCGCCGAAGTTCCTCAAGACGGGCAAGGTCACCGACCTGCCACTGTCGGTCAAGCCGAACAACCTGGCCTCGATGATCGGTGTCGGCCTGACCGAACTCCCGCTGGTCAAGTACCTGGTCGGGGAATTGCTGCAGTCCTTCGGGAACCGGGTCGACACCCTGCGGCAGTTCGCGCCCAGCGTGGATGGCAACGACTGGGAACTTGCCGTCGCCGGCCAGCGGGTCCAGGTGATCCGCCGCGACCCCAAGAAGATGGGGATCCTGGAGTTCGGCACCACCGTGCTCGCGGCGGCCGACGGCTCCATCGCCGGCCTGCTCGGGGCATCCCCGGGTGCGTCCACCGCGGTGCCCGCCATGCTCGAGGTCATGCAGCGCTGCTTCCCCGACCGCTACCCCTCCTGGGAGCCCAAGCTCAAGGAGATGGTGCCCTCGCTGGGGACGAAGCTCTCCGACAACCCGGCATTGTTCGCCGAGGTCTGGGACCACGGCACGCGGGTGCTGGGCCTGGAGAGC
>CAIOYU010000440.1 GCA_903862565.1 uncultured Actinomycetes bacterium
GACTGACCCCACACCTGACCCCGCACCCGCCGCGATGGCCGCAACAGCCTCACCGGTCGCTTACATTCTCGAAGCGATGACATACCTGGCAAGGCCGAGAACTTTCGACCGTTCGGATACGGTAAAAGGCGTCGGCGGTAGCGAGGCCAATGTGCAGGGAGTTTGAGATGCCAGAGCGAAAGGTCGCCGTCGTAACAGGGTCGGCCACGGGTGTGGGCGCCGCCACGGTCTTGGGCCTGGCACGCCGCGGGTACGACGTCGTCATCAACTACACGAAGAGTGAGACCGAAGCCGCGGCATCGGCCGCAGCCTGCGCCGAGGCTGGTGCCGACACCCTGGTGGTACGGGCCGACGTCGCCGACGACGCTGCCTGCCGCAGCATGGTCGATGCCGCAGTCGATCGCTGGGGACGCATCGATGCGTTGGTGAACAATGCGGGCCGCACGTCGATTGCCAGCATGGCGGGCTGGGCAGAGCTGGATGCGCAGGTCTTCCACGACATCTACGCCGTGAATCTGATCGGGCCCTTCCAGATGATCCGCGCCTGTGCACCGGAGCTGACCAAGGCCAAGGGGGCGATCGTGAACGTCTCATCGATGGCAGGGGCGCTCGGGATCGGCACCTCGGCCCCCTACATCGCCTCCAAAGGAGCGCTCAACGCCCTCACCCTGAACGCGGCGAGGATGCTTGCACCAGATGTGCGGGTGAATGCCGTCTGCCCGGGCCTGATTCTCAGCCGTTGGTTTGCAAGCGGAGCCGGCGAGGGCGGCATGGAGCTGCTGAAAAGCCAATACGAACAGGCCGTTCCGCTGGAGCGGGCCAGCACTCCGGGGGAGGTTGCCGATGCGGTGATCTGGTTGATCGATGGTGCCGCAACGATGACGGGCGAACTACTGCTGCTCGATTCGGGCATGCATCTCGGCAAGGGGCTGTCGGGGAGCCGCACGGCCCCTTGAGTCCCACGGCTCGCGTTGGCGCCGGACGCATCTCGAGAATAGGATCCCGCTCCTGCGGAATCCCCGAGGACACGACGTGACCATCAGCGGGGCGATCGTCGGTGGCGGCTTTGCGGGCCGAACCGACCGCGATCACGATCGTGCAGAAGACCACCGGAGTGATCATCGTTTTGATCAAGTCGACCACGACAGCGACGATCAGTTGGTCATAGAATCCGCGAGATCCGACATGTACGGGCGTCGATTCGCCGATCCGCGCCGAGATAGCGGGCGCCAGTTCAGCCCGTGCCCGACACCTTCCAACGCCCCGACGTCACGCGCCAGATACCCAGGATCAAGCGCAGTCCGATGAAGGCGGTCAGGCCCGACCAGATTCCGACCAGTCCCCAGCCGAATACCAGTGACAGCCATGTCAGCGGCAGGAACCCAAGCAGCGCGCCCACCAACGTGGCGTTGCGCATGAACGTGGCGTCACCAGCACCCAGGAGCACCCCGTCGAGCGCGAACAACACCCCGGCGGCGGGCAGTTGGGCGACCAGGAACCACCACGGCACGCCGATCGCGTCCAGAACGGCACGATCACC
>CAIOYU010000441.1 GCA_903862565.1 uncultured Actinomycetes bacterium
CTCAAAGAATCCGAGCGGCACCGGCAACCAGTTCACGTTCGGATCACCGGGATCTTTGTGCGAGAACACGATGGTTAGCGACCCATCGGACTGATACACCAATTCCTCGGGGCGGCTGCTACTGACGCTGTAGCGATTCGCGGCGTTCTTGTAGAGGTCCCCGTTGCCGTCGTAGACCGTCACCGACCAGAACCCGTCATCGTCGACCGGCGGCGTTTCCCCGGGTGCGAAGTGCAGCACCCGGCTGGGGAGGCCGAACAGCGGCAGCAGGAACCTGCCCAAAAGCCCCGGATAGTAGGTCGCCTCCTGGGGGGTGTTGGCGACCCAGCCGACTTCGGCGACCCCGGCCCGGAACAGGTAGTCGGTACCGTAGTCGCCGATGGAGGGGTTGGGGATCGCCCAACCCTTGTTCTGAACCGCGGAGGTGTATTGGATCAGATTCGCCAGCAACGGAAGCACGGCCGACGTGGCGCGCACCGCTAGGTCGACGGCGACGGTCGAGAAGAACCCCAGGTTGGCATCGGCGATCTGCAAACCGGGTCCGACCCCAATCTTGGCCAATTGGGACAGCTTCGGGTCGTCGATGGCCGGCGCCGGATTCGCCACCATCGCGTTGCTGATGGTGTTGAGAATGTCGACACCGTTGCGCGATGCGGGGACGAAGAATGGGGGGTCATTCGACTGACCGGTCGGTGTCAGCGTGTACTGATTCATCAGTTCGATCGCCAGCAGTTGATCGGCGGCATCGCCGGCGAGGGTGCGTCCGAGCATCATCATGCTGGCGTACGGGACTTCCACGACCTCGACGTCGTCGGGCACGTCGACCGGAGGTCCGCCGGTCCACGTGATCGCATACCTGCCCGGCCCGGATCCGGTGGTGCGGGAACCGATGTAGTCAGCGACACTGATGTACGGCTCGGTCAGCTGGAAGCTGAAGTAGCGATCACCCATGTCGGGAACAGAGAGCACGACCGGGCCTTCGCTGAGATCCAAATACGCCAGCGAGTAGAAGGTGTCGGTGTTGGGCCGCTTGCCACCGCCGATTGCTTGCCAGACCGGGGCGACGTCGGGGTTGGCGAAGCTGGTGAGCGAGTAGATGGTATTCAGCTCTTCCACTTCGGCGCGGGCGCGCTCGAACTCCAGCAGCGGATAGCCGTAGATGAAGGCCTGCGTGGCGAGGATGGCCGCGCGCAGTGGGCCCATGGGCACGTTGAAGCCCGCGGCTGCCGATGGGCCGGTTGCCTGAATTGTCGGGACCTGAACTGTCGGGACCTGCGTCGCGGCGCTGACGGGCGCGGCGACTGACGACTCCGGTTGAGCGGCCCTCGCTGTGACCCGCCTGCTCGCCGCCGCAGGCTGCGGATTCCGGGACTGCGTCGCCGCCGGACGGGCGGCGAGGGGGTTGACCGCCGGCCTATTCACGGTGCGCTGCGACGCTCCGCGGGCACGTTCTGGCTTGGCCCGTGCGGTTGCTTTGTGCGTGGCGGACGCGGAGTCGGCCGTTCCAGCACTCACCGCGCCTCGTTCGGCCCCGGACTCTTCACCCGGTGACGCGGCGGCGATCCCGGGCGCGAGGGCCAGGGCCGCGCCGACTCCCGCCGCAGCCACTGCGGCCCGCGTCCAGGAGACGGGCCGTGGGCTGCGATTGCTGATCTCGATCATGGGAACTCAATATAGCGACCCGCGCCGGAATTACCGGCGCGGTCAAGGATCAGCGAACTCAGCGCCACGTCGTCCATGGCGATACCCATATTCAGGAACA
>CAIOYU010000442.1 GCA_903862565.1 uncultured Actinomycetes bacterium
CGGAGGAGGCGAAATTAGATTCTTGACGTGGAATATCCGGAGGGGCGGTGGTGGGCGGCTCCCGGACATGATGAGCGAATTACAGCGGTTCGATGCGGATTTTGTCGCGCTCACTGAGGTGACTCGCAGCAATCTCGATGAACTCCGGTGGTCCCTTAATTGCCAAGGCTTCGGGCACATCGAAACGACGTGTACAGGGTCCTCTTCAAAAAACAGTGTCTTGGCTGCATCTAAGTTTCCTCTCACTCCTAAGGTCGAGGAGATCCCCCCCGCTGATACGGAACGGTGGCTCGCCGTCGAAATACCGTCACTCGCGCTTAACGTTTTGGCAGTCCACATACCGGCCTCAACCGATAAGGACGGTAAGTCGCGAAAGGGCAGGCTGTGGGACGAAGTCATCAGGTATGCGCAACTACACCGGGATCAACGAGTGGTGCTGTTGGGTGACTTCAATACGGGACTCCACGAAGATGCGGAAGGTACGCCGTTGGCGTTTTCGGATCGTATTCGGATCCTGCGGCTTGAAAAGTATGTCGACGCTTGGAGAAGCCTCCATCCGAAGAGAAAGGAATACACGTGGTACTCGACACCACCCAAGGGGTCTAGTCCGAAGGGATTTCGGCTAGACCACATCTACGCGTCGCGTGCGATAAGCGATGAGATAAGGCATGCGGAACACGACCATTCGGTCCGATTGACCAAACTGTCCGATCATTCGATCGTCTGGGCTGACATCGCTCTCGGCGATTAAGGGAATTCAGGAGCAACTTCCACCTCGTCGTCACACCAGGAACTGTTTCAACCGGCGACGGCCGGGCGCTGTTCGGTCCCGCCGCCCGGCAGCCACGTTAAATGCGCAACCCATCCTGTGGGATTCCGCGGAGGTGTTCAAGACGTGAGCATTTGGGCCGCGAGCTACGCGGCGCCCAGGTCCACGACGTTGCCCTGTTCGGGTTTGGCATAATTCCAAAAATGGGAGTGTCGAAACCCTGCGTTTACGTCATCGAGCTGAACGACGCCGTTCGAAACGACAGGAAATTTGCTGCCAAGAACCCGGAGATGAGGCGTGACAAATCGTGCGTCTACGTCGGATCGACCGGTCGCGATCCGGATATGCGATTCGCCCAGCATCTCGAGGGTTACAAGAGCTGTAGGTACGTGAAGAAGTTCGGCGAACGACTCAGGCCAGACTTGGTGCCGAAGTACGAGAATGGATTCAAGAACAGCCGAGAAGCTGAAGCAGCGGAAGCGACGCTGGCTGTTCAGCTGAGGAAGCGCGGGTACGGGGTTTGGCAGAACTGAGCTGCACTGCTTATAGCCATCCAACGACCTCAGGTCCAAGTTTCGATGCGGCGGTCTGCGGATCCGGCGCGCGCGTTATCCAACCGAAACTTCGCACCGAAACCTTCCTTACTTGAACGGTTGCAGCGGCTCTTAAACTCGATGTGATGGGGAAGGGAGAGTGGATCGTGACCGTTGCGGGTGATCCTGTCGTGCTGGACGGCTATGCGGCTAAGCAGTGCCCGGTACGCGTCCATAACGACTTCTCGCCTTCGGTACTCACCCTAAAAGAAGTGCGTTCAGAGGAACAGCAAGCCACGATCGATGCCGGCAATGCCTTCGAAGCTGAGATTTTCGCCGACCTGCTCAAGATTCATCCCAGTGCTGTGTTGGTGGATCCTAGGTTAGGCAAGTACGAGGCAATCGCGACGACCATCGCTGCTGCGCAATCCGGTGCGCCGCTCGTCCTAGGCGGCACGCTGCCGGACGATTCCGCGGGAGGCCGAAGCGGGAAACCTGACATCCTCATCAAGGTCGGCGATGGCTACCTGCCAGCTGACGTCAAGCACCACAAGACCATCGAGTTAGCCAAGCGGAAAGCGATGCGGGTGTCGTCCCTCGCGAAACCCGGCATCTTGCTCGATGCGGAGAGGTCGACTATCTCTGAGCACTACTACGACGACTGCCTGCAACTTGCGCACTACACCCGAATGCTCCAGGCCTGCGGCTTGCACCCCGGAGATGACCGCCTGACCGGGGCGATTCTCGGCAAGAGTCTGGTCAGGCTGGCGGACGGGGATCCTGAGCGCGTTTTCGTCTGGTACGACCTGGCTGCACCAGTTCGCTATACCTTCTCCCGCAGCAGAGGAAAGGTGCGTCGCTCACTCTTGGAGTGCTACGACCACGAGCATGACTTTCGGGTGCAGGTGGCGGCGAGGGCCTGGCGGATTACCGGATCCGGTGATGACCCCGAGCCATTGGTCGTGCCGATCGGTTACAAGGACTGTCCGGGATGCCCCTATGAGCAGTGGTGCGCCGAACAGATGGGTCCTGACGACGCCTCTGTGGCGATCACGCGTGGCCGGCTCGACACTCGCGAATGGCGGACACTACGGCGCATGGGGTTTCGAAG
>CAIOYU010000443.1 GCA_903862565.1 uncultured Actinomycetes bacterium
AACGTAGCCGCGAACCGGCGGAACGGCACCGTCATGACTGTCCCGCCGACGCCACAACCTGATCGGTCCCGGCGATGGGCGGAATACGCGTGGCACGTACATAGACGGTGTCGCCGTCCCTCAGTGCCAGCGCCTCGGCATCACCGCGGGTGATCTGGGCGATGAACGGGGCACCGCCGGCCGAGGAGGTCATCTCGACGCGAACCTCGAAGCCGAGGTAGACCACGCGATTGATGGTGGCCTTCACAACCGGACTCGCGGCCGTCCCGTCGCCGACGGCCATGTCCGGAGTCAGCCCGACCCGAATGTCGTGCGGGCGCACCAGGACTCCGTTCAGCGAGGAGACAGTCCCGAGGAACGACATCACGAACGGGTTGACCGGGCTGTCGTAGACCTCCGCCGGGGTGCCGATCTGTTCGATGCGCCCCTTGTTCAGCACCGCGATCCGGTCGGCCACGTCCAACGCCTCGGACTGGTCGTGGGTGACAAGCACGGTGGTCACATGCACCTCGTCGTGCAACCGGCGAAGCCACGCCCGGAGATCGTCGCGGACCTTGGCGTCCAACGCGCCGAAGGGCTCGTCGAGCAGCAGCACCTTCGGATCGACCGCGAGCGCACGGGCCAGGGCCATGCGCTGACGCTGGCCGCCCGATAGCTGACTGGGGTAGCGGGTCTGGAACCCGGCCAGCCCGACGACCTCCAGGAGGTTGTCCACCTTCTCGTCGACCTCGGCCTTGCCCAGCTTGCGGATCTTGAGGCCGAATCCGACGTTGTCGCGCACCGTCATGTGCTTGAACGCGGCGTAATGCTGAAAGACGAACCCGATCCCGCGTCGCTGCGGCGGCACATTGGTGACGTCATGGCCGTTGATGACGACGGTGCCACTGTCGGGCTGGTCGAGCCCGGCGATGGCACGCAGCAGGGTGGACTTTCCCGACCCGCTGGGTCCGAGCAGCGCGGTCAACGATCCCGAAGGCACCGTGAAGTCGACGTTGTCCAGGGCGTTGAAGTCGCCGTAGCGCTTGTTCGCGCCGGTGACGGTGATCGCGTCAGGTGTGGTCATCTGTTCCTCATCGGCTCGCTTTTCCGCGCCGGGCATCCAGGATCACCTGGGCTACCACGACCAGCACGGCGACCATCATCAACAACGTCGAGATCGCATAGGCGCCGTACTCCGCGCCCCGGCTGTAGCGATCGGACACCAGCAGCGTCAACGTCTGCGACTTCCCGGGCATGTTGGACGACACCATCAGCACAGCGCCGTACTCGCCCAGGGTGCGGGCGACGGTGAGCACGATGCCGTAGGTCAGCCCCCACCGGATCGAGGGCAGCGTGATCCGCCAGAACGTCTGCCACCACGTCGCGCCGAGGGTGGCGGCGGCTTCCTCCTGGTCGGTTCCCAGTTCGTGCAGCACTGGTTCGACCTCGCGGATCACGAACGGAACCGTGACGAAAATGCTCGCCAGCACGATGCCGGGCAGCCCGAAGATGATCTTCAGTCCCAGGCCGGTCTCGACGACACCGAGCAGTCCGGCGCTGCCCCACAACAGGATCAGGGCCACGCCGACCACCACCGGCGAGACGGC
>CAIOYU010000444.1 GCA_903862565.1 uncultured Actinomycetes bacterium
AGATCGTCGGCCACTCCCTCGGTGTGGGCAGACTGCTCACTCACGGCGCGTCCAACGCCTGCCGGCGCAGGTTCTCCTCGACCTCGACATTCCACTTCTCGTTGGCCTTGGTGGTGTCGACCTCGAGTTCGAACCGGTCTGTCATCTCGGGGGTGACATCGGCGGCATCGACGTAGAACTGCTGATACCAGCGTCGCATCTGATAGACGGCGCCGTCTTCCTCGACCAGAAGGGGATTCTCGATGCGGGTCTTGTGTTTCCAGATCTCGACGTCCTGCAGGAAGCCCTTGCTGACTCCCTTGGTGAACGCGGCCGAGATCTTGTCCGCCATGTCCGCGGGCAGGCCCTTCGGCTTCTCGACCATGACGCCCCACTGCAGCATGAACGAGTCCTGCGTGACCGGGTAGTGGCAATTGATCAGCAGCGACTCGGCTTTGAATTCGCCGTAGGTGTTGTGCAGCCAATTGATCATGAATGACGGGCCGAAATAGCTTGCCTCCGAATCCAAATGGGACTCGCCGTAGGCGGTGCCCATGCCCCCGATGTCCGGGCGGCCGACGTTGTGGAGGTATTGCGAGGCGATGTGGCCTTCGAAGACGTTCTTGAAGTACGTCGGCAGGCCGAAGTGGATGTAATAGAAGTGGGCCATGTCGGTGACGTTGTCGACGATCTCCCGGCAGTTGGAACCCTCGATCAGCAATGAGTTCCAGTTCCACTCGGTCCAGTCCTCGCTGGCGAATTCGGGAATCTCGGGAATCCGCACCTCCGGTGTCGGCGGGTTGGCCTCGTGGTCATGCCAGACGAACAGCAGGCCACCGCGGACGTCGGTCTGCCAGGACCGGGTGCGGGCCAGTTTCGGGGTGCGCTTGGCATAGGGCACCAATTTGCAGCGGCCGTCGCCGCCCCAGCGCCAGTCGTGGAACGGGCAGGCGATCTCGTCGCCCTTGATGCTGCCTTGGGACAGGTCGCCGCCGAGATGGCGGCAGTAGCCGTCCAGGACATGCAAATCTCCGGCCGAGTCGGCAAACACCACGAGTTTGGTGCCGAAGGCGTGAATCGGGTGTGGTTGCCCGTCGCTGAAGTCACGCACCATGCCCAGGCAGTGCCAGCCGCGGGCGTAGCGATCGGGCAGGGTTCCGGTGTCGATCTCGCGGATGCCGGTGCTCACGTGGCGCCTCCAGTCTGTCTAACTAGAACACGTTACAGTTTTGCCATCAGGGGGCGCAACCAGTCGGCACCCTGTTCTCCGAGCGCAGTGGCCTGCGCTGAGGTATATCTGACCGATGCCGATCTACGCATTCGAAGGCCATACGCCCCGGATCGACCCGACCGCATTCGTCGCTCCCACCGCAGTTCTGATCGGAGACGTCACCGTCGAGGCCGGGGCGTCGGTGTGGTTCAACGCCGTCCTGCGGGCCGACTACGCGCCCGTCGTCATCCGGGAGGGGGCCAACGTGCAGGACGGTTCGGTGCTGCATGCGCCGCCAGGGATTCCCGTCGACGTGGGCCCGAACGCCACGATTGCCCACATGTGCGTCATCCACGGCGCCCATATCGGTGCCGAAGCACTGATCGCCAATCACTGCACGATCCTCGACGGCGCGGTGATCGGTGCACGGACCCTCGTCGCCGCGCACTCGCTGGTGACCGGCGGCACGCACATTCCTGCGGAGGTGCTGGTCACCGGAGCCCCCGCAAAAGTCAAAGGTCCCATCGCCGGGACCGGCGCGGAAATGTGGGTCAACCTCAACCCGCAGGCCTACCGGGACTTGGCTCAGCGCTACCGGACCGGTTTGAGCGAGGTCGGCTCGTCCGATCCCGGCTTATCGGACCCGACGACCCACATCGAGTAGTACTGCGAACCGCCGCCGTAGGCATGCCCGAGTGCCTTGCGGGCGCCGGGGACCTGATGGTCGCCAGCCTGGCCCATCACCTGTATGGCGGCTTCAGCGAAACGGATCATGCCCGAGGCCCCGATCGGGTTCGACGACAGCACGCCACCGGAGGGGTTTACCGGGATCCTGCCGCCGATCGCCGTCTCCCCGGCCTCGGTGAGCTTCCAGCCCTCACCCTCGGCGGCGAAGCCCAGGTTCTCCAGCCACATCGGCTCGAACCAGGAGAACGGCACGTAGATTTCAGCGACGTCGATCTCCTCGATCGGACTCTCGATGCCGGCGGCCTTCCACAACGCGGCAGCGGCGTCCCGGCCCGCCTGGGGATTGACCTGATCGCGCCCCGAGTACGCCAGCGGTTCGGTGCGCAAAGCGGTCGCGTGGACCCAGGCCACCGGGTGACCATCGGCGACGCGCCCGTCGGCGACTGACTCGTCGCCGATGACGACGGCTGCCGCGCCATCCGACGAGGGGCAGGTTTCGTCGAACCGGATCGGATCCCACAGCATGGGGGACTGCAGGACCTTCTCCAGGGTGATGTCGGGTTGGTGAAGGTGGGCCAACGGGTTTCGCGCACCGTTGAGGCGGTCCTTGACCGCCACCATCGCCCCGATGTGCGATGGGGCACCAGAGCGACGGATGTAGGCGCGGATGTGGGGGGCGAAGTAGCCGCCCGCACCCGCACCGACCGGCTTGGTGAAGGGGACTGGAATCGACAACGCCCACATGGCATTCGACTCGGACTGCTTCTCCCACGCGACCGCCAGCACCCGGTGGTACTTCCCGGACTGCACCAGGCTGGCCGCGACGACGGCGGTGGAGCCACCGACCGAGCCGGCGGTATGGACGCGGATCAACGGCTTGCCCGTCGCGCCCATGGCATCGGCCATGAACAGTTCGGGCATCATCACGCCCTCGAAGAAATCCGGTGCCTTGCCGACGACGACGGCGTCGATGTCGGCGAAGGTCGATCCGCTGTCGGCCAACGCCTTGTCGATCGCTTCGCGCACCAGACCGTTCATGGAGACGTCGTGACGCTTGGCGACGTACTTGGTCTGTCCGGTGCCGAGGACGGCGGCGAGGCTCTTCACTTGCCCTCCATCACGGCGACCAGATTCTGCTGCAGCACAGGTCCGCTGGTGGCATGGGCCAGAACCCGCTGGGCCGTCCCGTCGAAGATGCGCCGAGCGGCGAACCCGATCCGCTCGAGTCCCGCGGAGAACATCGGGTGGGCCGCCAATGCTCCACCGGAGGGGTTGATCCGGGTCGACGATGGGAGCCCGACCGCTTCGGCAAGGATCAACTGTTGGTGGGTGAATGGCGCGCAGATCTCGGCGATGTCGATGGAGCCGACGTCCCCTCCCGTCGCTGCGGCGGCAGACGCCGCGGTCGACGGCGACGTGGTCAGATCGCGGGCGCCGATCGCCGGGGTCTCGATACGGTGCTCGAAACCGCTTATCCAGGAGGGTCTTTCGCGAAGCTCGCGGGCGCGATCCCCTGCGGCGATGACGATCGCCGAGGCGCCGTCGGTGATCGGCGCGATGTCATGGCGGCGAAGGGGATCGGCGAAGAAGGGCCGGGCCAGAAGTTCGGCGACGCTGGTGGCCGATTCGACCGAGTCGACGCGCGAGGTAACGCTGAAACTGTCGAGGGCCACCTGGGCCATCTGCTCCTCGGTCCACTTGCCGGAATCCAGTCCCAGTCGGGCCTGCAGTCCGGCCATCGACACCGAGTCCGGCACCAGTGGTGCGACGGTGTACGGGTCGGTCTGCAGTGCCAGTACTCGGCGCAGGGTGCCGGCGCTGGACTTGCCGAATCCGTAGACCAGCGCGGTATCGACCTCGCCGGTGAGCACTTTGATGTAGGCCTCGTAGAGTGCCCAGGCGGCGTCCATTTCCACGTGGCTCTCGTTGATCGGCGGTACCGCGCCGATCGAGTCGATCGCGGAGATGAACGAGAACGCTCTTCCCGCAAGGTAATCCGACGATCCCGAGCACCAGAACCCGATATCGCGCTGGCTGATGCCGAGGTCGTCGTAAAGTTCGGCGAAACACGGCATCAACATCTCAACGCCGTTGGTGGTCCCGTCGGTGCGCCGGACGTGCGGGGCGTGGGCGAAGCCGACGACGGCTACCTCTCTAGTCATGCGCTGCCTCTAAAGGTGGTGCTTGTAGGCGTCGTAATCGGCGTCCGGTTCGCCGGTTGGCCGGAAGTGCTCGATGTTGTCGATGCCCAGGCCCCATTCCTCGCTCGGCTTCCACACCGCCTGGACCCGCATGCCCATTCGCACGTCAGAGGCGTCGATCTCAGTGACGATGTGCAGGAACGGGATGTCGGCGCCGTCCAGCAGAATGTAGGCGGCCACGTAGGGGGGTTTGATCTTCTGGCCAGCGAACGGGATGTTGATGATCGCGAACGTCGTCACGGTCCCGGTATCAGGCAGTTGCACGTACTGGTCGAGTGGCTGACCGGTGGCCGGATCCGCCTCTCGCGGTGGGAAATACACCTTGCCGTGGTCCCCGCTGCGGGCTCCTAGCAGCGTGCCCTGCCGCAGCGCCCGCAGGTAGGCGCTCTCGGGGGCGGACGCGGTGTGCTCGATGGAAATACTTGTCGGGGTCTCCTGCATGGTGACCGGATCGCAATCGTCGAATCCGTCAGATTCGGGCTCGGCCTCGTCGCCCGGCAGGAAGTAGGCGATGTCGGTGATCGCCCCGACGGGCTCATCAGCCCAGTGCGCATGCACCCTGTCCCCGGTCGCAACGGTGGCGTCGACCGCGTGCAACAGGGCGGTATCGGCCCCGTCGAGTTTGATCAGCGCCCAGGCGAACGGCCGATCCAGGGGCTGGCCCTCCAGCGGTTCTGCCTGCCAGGTCCAGGAGAGCACCGTGCCGACGCTGGCCACCGGAACGATCTCGGTGAGCGGTTCGTAGGTCACCGGGTCGTACTCGACGACGGGAACGTGCACCCGTCCATCGGAGCCGCGGATGCCGACGATGCGGCGACTGCGCAGGGCGGTGAAGAAGGCGCCCAGGGTGGGTCCGACCGAACGGGTGTAGTTGAACGACAGTGTCAGCGGTGCCGAAAGCGGCGGCTCGTGCGAATCTGTCAAGGCAGAGATGCTCTGGCTGACGCTCACGGCATCGAGTAGAACAGGTTCTAGGAAGCGTGGCAAGGCTCGTTCCGCCGGTGAAAGGTCGACAGTTCATGAAGCTCGGTTTGCAACTCGGATACTGGAGCGCCCAACCGCCCACCAACCACGCCGAGTTGGTCGCCGCCGCCGAGGAAGCCGGGTTCGACACCGTGTTCACCGCTGAGGCGTGGGGGTCGGATGCGTTCACCCCGCTGGCTTGGTGGGGCCGCCAAACCGTGCGGATGCGGCTGGGCACCTCCGTGGTGCAGCTGTCGGCGCGCACCCCGACTGCATGTGCGATGGCCTCGCTCACCCTCGACCACCTCTCCGGCGGCCGGCACATTCTCGG
>CAIOYU010000445.1 GCA_903862565.1 uncultured Actinomycetes bacterium
AGCTTCATGATCGGGATGACCCCGGAGCTCTGGTTCTCGATGTTCTTGATCGGTGCGCCGTGCTCGCGAATGTTGCTCAGCAGCAAGGCGACTCCGCCGCCGCGCTTGGACAGTTGCAGGGCTGAGTTGATCGAGCGGCCGATCGACTCCATGTTGTCCTCGATGCGCAACAGGAAGCAGCTGACCGGCTCGCCGCGCTGCGCCTTACCCGAGTTGAGGAACGTCGGGGTGGCCGGCTGGAACCGGCCGTCGATGATCTCGTCGACCAGATGCTCGGCCAGCGTGGTGTCGCCGGCGGCCAGGGTGAGGGCCACCATCACCACACGGTCCTCGAAGCGCTCCAGGAAGCGCTTTCCGTCGAAAGTCTTCAGCGTGTAGGAGGTGTAGTACTTGAACGCCCCCAGGAACGTCGGGAAACGGAACTTCTTGGCATAGGCCCGGTCGACGAGCGACTTGACGAAGTTGCGCGAATACTGGTCGAGAACCTCACGCTCGTAATAGTTCTCGCGAATCAGGTAGTCGAGCTTCTCGTCGTAGTTGTGGAAGAACACCGTGTTCTGGTTGACGTGCTCGAGGAAGTACTGCCGCGCGGCGAGACGGTCCATCTCGAACTGGATCTCGCCGTTGGGGCCGTACAGATTGAGCATCGCATTGAGCGCGTGGTAGTCCGTCTCCCCAGGCAGCGCATGCGCAGTGGCATGAGCTGACGCCGTGGTTACAGGCTCGGCAGCAGTGACCGTTGGTGACACGTGTCTTCCTCTTCTCGGACAGCAAGGTCCGCCCAGAAATCAGCAAGTCCGGCGCGGACGGAGTCGACGTCCTCGGCGGTTCCCATCAATTCGAATCGGTACAGATACGGCACTCCGCACTTGCGGGAGATCACGTTTCCCGCGTAGCAGAACTCGGCGCCGAAGTTGGTGTTGCCGGCTGCGATCACACCGCGGATCAGCGACCGGTTGTGCGGGTTGTTCAGGAATGCGATGACCTGCTTGGGGACATATCCCCCGGAGTCGGGGTCCGGGCCTTCGCCAGGGACGGCCTTACCGCCACCGTAGGTGGGCAGGATCAGGACGTAGGGTTCCTGGACCTCGATGCGGCCGCGCAACGGGATGCGCACCGAGGGAAGACCCAGTTTCTGCACGAAGCGGTGGGTGTTCTCCGAGACGCTGGAGAAGTACACCACCCGCACAGGCTCCATCAGTTGCTGCTCAAGCGCTCAGTGCAGCGCCGGCGAGGGCCTTGATACGGTCGGGCCGGAACCCGGACCAGTGCTCGCCGCCGGCGACCACCACCGGTGCCTGGAGGTAACCCAGCGCCATCACGTAGTCGCGAGCATCCGCCACCTCGGTGATGTCGACGATCTCGTAGGCCAGGCCCTGCTTGTCCAAGGCCTTGTAGGTGGCATTGCACTGCACGCAGGCCGGCTTGGTGTAGACGGTGATGGTCATCTGCGGTGTCTCCTCGAGCGACACGTGCGTGACGGACCCGACGGGGCGCCGGGCACGTTCACTAGGCGGTTTGGGTATCCGGCGAGCCGGTGAATCACAAGCTTGTCGGACGACCCAAACACTACACCTAGTGGCTGACAATGCACCGAGGTACTACATATTCCGAATGACAATTGTGAAATTCCCTGGTCGCGGGCTCTGGCGCCGGCATCGTCGGCGTGTCGCGCGTCACATCCAGACCGCCGCGGTCACCGGTTCGGGATGGGATGGAAGTGCCAGATCCCACCCGGGCTGTCGCGGTTGTGTGCACTGCTCGCACAGTCGTCGTTGACCGCGTTGTGCGCATTGCGCTCACCGACTGATCGCCTGCAGCGAAAGCAGAGGCAACTCAGTTGTAACGATGTAATCATGTAATTCATGAAACAAAGTTAACGCACTTCATCCCGTCGCCCCGGCGGCTGGCAGCACGCCGATCAACCCGACGTCGCCGACGCCGCCGACTGGTTCGCCGGCCGACTCCCCGAGGACTGGTTCGGCGAGGACCCCGCGGTGACCGTCG
>CAIOYU010000446.1 GCA_903862565.1 uncultured Actinomycetes bacterium
GGCGGTCAACATTGCGCTGACACCGCTGACCAGCGGGGTGTGGTTTTTCCACCGAGCCGAGAAGACGACCTATGCCGAGGGCTTGAACACCCGTGATTTCACCGCGTACCAGAACCTCGTGTCCCAGCACGACCCCGGCTTGGCCGGAAGGATGGCGTGGATCGCGGTCTTTCTGTTCTTGGGACTGTTGTTCATGACCCTGCTGCAACTCCGGGTCAACAAGGGGGACATGCCGTCCGTCCCGACGGGGCTCATCGCCCTCGGGACGGTCGTGGTGCCCGCCGTGGCCACGCTGATCCAGGTGTTCTCGATCCTTTCCCGGCATAACTGACCGCTCTGCGAGACTGAGCCTGTGACCACCGAAGAGCGTTCAGCACTGAGTCTGCGCAGCCTCGGGGCTGCCAGTACCGTGACCGGATCCAAGCACCTGCTCGAGAGCGACGGCCGGCGAATCCTGCTCGACTGTGGACTTTTCCAGGGCCTGAAGAATCTCCGCGAACTGAACTGGGAACGGCTCGCGGTGGATCCCTCCACGATCGACGCCGTCGTCATCACCCACGCTCACCTCGACCACTCCGGTTACCTGCCCCGCTTGGTGCGTGACGGGTTCACCGGGCCGATCATGTGCACGGCGGCCACCGCCGCGGTCGCCGAGATCATCCTGCGCGACAGCGCCTCCCTGCAGGAGCGCGACGCGGAGTTCCTCAACAGGCACAAGGCCACCAAGCATCACCCCGCGCTGCCGTTGTACGACACCGAGGACGCCGAGCGGGCGCTGGATCTGTTCACCACCCGGCCGTTCGGGGAAGAGTCCGACGTGGCCGACACCGGAGCGGTCGTGACGTTCCGCCGCGCCGGGCACATCCTGGGCGCCTCCACCGTCGATCTGTTGTGGCAGGGCCGGCGCATCGTCTTCACCGGCGATCTGGGCCGGTACGACGATCCGGTGATGCTCGACCCCGAGCCGGTTCCGGCGGCGGACTACCTGGTCATGGAGTCCACCTACGGCGACCGCCTGCACGACCGCGCCGACCCCCTCGTCGCCCTGGCGCAGATCATCGACGCGACGGTCAAACGTGGCGGCACCGTGGTGATTCCCGCGTTCGCGGTGGGGCGGGCGCAGACGCTGCTCTATTACATGTGGCAGTTGCGTTCAGCGGGCAAGCTGCCCGATGTCCCGGTCTATCTGGACAGCCCGATGGCGATCAACGTCAGCAATCTGTTGGGCACCTATCCGCATGATCACCGCCTGTCGCCGGAGGTGTACGAGGCGATGTGCGACATGGCCCACTACACCCAGGACGCCGAGCAGTCGAAGAGCATCTCGACCAGCACCGCGCCCAAGATCGTCATCTCCGCCAGCGGGATGGCCACCGGTGGTCGTATTCTGCACCACCTCAAGGCTTTTGCACCCGATCCGCGCAACACGATCATGCTGACCGGGTATCAGGCGCCGGGCACCCGCGGGCGGTCCATCGTCGATGGCGAGAAAGAGGTCAAGATCCACGGCGAGTGGGTCCCGATCCACGCCGAGGTGGCGAACCTGAAGATGCTGTCCGCGCACGCCGACGCCGACGAACTCATCACCTGGGCGCGCGGATTCACCTCCCCGCCGCGAAAGGTGTTCGTGGTGCACGGCGAACCAGAGGCGGCTGACATCATGCGCACCCACCTGGATCGTCAATTGGGTTGGCAGGCAACAGTTCCCAGGATGAATCAGCGGTTCGAGCTGTAGCTCAGGGCTGGGCCGGGTCGTATTCCCCCAGCTTCGACTCGGCAAGCTTTCTGACTCGTTCGTCCACGGGTCGGCCAGTTTTGCGGCTGGCCGCGACGGCGGCCTTGGCGGCGGCTCGGCGTCCGGCGAGGCTGCGCAGCGGCTTCGCGCTCGCCGCGCCTGCGTCGATTCCTTGCTCTGTCATGCTCCCCTCCGTGTCCCGCTGATGGCTTCGTGCTCCGCAATCACCTGCACGATGTCAGAGTCGTCTTTCGTCGAAAGTTTAGACTTCACCAGCGCTGTCAGCATCTCCCAGCCCAACTCGAATTCGGCCTCATCGGCACTGAAGGTGCGCTCGAACGCCCACTGGGTTCGTCGCCACCACTCGCTGCGCCGATCGGCTCGGTTCTTCTGCTGCCACGTGATGATCACGCCGATAGCTGCGGTGCCTCCGACGATGAGCGTCACCCAAGCTTGTGCAGGCACCCGATCACTATCTCGAATCGCCGAACTCGGCGCCGTCCTCTGCTAACAGGCACGAGACGCTCTTGTCAGACCCTTCTGGTGTCATGCGGGTATGACGACGGTGCGAGTGGTGGGAGGTCCGGGAACGGGCAAGAGCAGCCTGCTGCTGGAGACGGCCGCGATGCACATTGCCGCCGGCCTGGACCCCGAGTCCGTGCTGCTGCTGACCGGTTCCGGGCGGCTGGCGGCCTCGGCGCGCAGCGCACTGACTGCCCGACTGTTGGGTGCCCGGGCGGAGGAGCCCTGCCGTGCGGTGGTGCGCGAACCACTGGTGCGTTCGGTGCACTCCTACGCTTTCGCGCTGCTGCGCAAGGCTGCCGAGCGCGCCGGTGATCCGCCGCCGCGGCTGGTCACCCGCGCCGAGCAGGACGGCGTCGTCCGCGAACTGCTGGCCGGCGACCTGGAGGACGGCGCGGCGAACTGGCCGCGGGACCTGCGCCCGGCGCTGACCACCGTCGGTTTCGCCACCGAACTGCGCGACCTGATGGCCCGCTGCGCCGAACGCGGGGTCGACCCGGCCGAATTGCAGCGCATCGGACGGACGTCCGCGCACCCGGAGTGGGTGGCCGCCGCCCGGTTCGCCCGCCAGTACGAGCAGGTGATGCTGCTGCGCGCCTCGGTCGGCACGGCCGCCCCGCAGGCGACGGTGCCGGCGCTGGGTGCTGACGAACTGGTCGGCGCGGCGCTGGACGCCCTGGCCTCCGACCCCGACCTGCTGGCCGCCGAACGGGCCCGGGTCCGTTTGCTTCTGGTCGACGACGCTCAACACCTCGATCCGCAGGCCGCCCGCCTGGTGCGGGTGCTGGCTGCCGGGGCGGAACTGACCTTGCTCGCCGGTGACCCCCACCAATCGGTGTTCGGGTTCCGCGGGGCTGATCCCGAACTGCTGACCACCGATGCCGAGACGGTCGAGTTGACCCGGTCGCATCGGTGCGCGCCGGCGGTCGCCCACGCGATCAGCGGTGTGGCCGCGGGCCTGCCGGGCAGCGGCTGGCGCGCCATCGAGGGTTCCGGTGACGACGGCGCGGTCGTGGTGGCGGTGGCGGCGTCGACGCATGCCGAGGCCGCGCTGATCGCCGACGCGTTGCGGCGCGCGCACCTCGTCGACGGCCTGCCCTGGTCCGCGCTGGCCGTGATCGTGCGTTCTGCGTCCACCGCCGCCGCGTTGATGCGCTCATTGGCGACGGCCGGGGTTCCTGTGGACGGTTCGCCCGTCGGCGGGCCGGTGGGCGATCAGCCTGCGGCCCGTGCGTTGCTGACGGTGCTGGAGGCGACCGTGGGCGGCCTCGATGAGGACCGGGCGGAGGCCCTGCTCACCGGACCCATCGGCAGGGTCGACCCGGTGTCGCTGCGCCGGCTTCGCCGCGCCCTGCGCCGCACC
>CAIOYU010000447.1 GCA_903862565.1 uncultured Actinomycetes bacterium
CGACAAGCAAAAAGCCCGACTCGATGCCCTGTTCGCCGGCGATGCCCATGTCGAGGTCGAGGCCACCTGGGGTATCTACCAACGCACGATCGCGGCCTACCGCGAACCCGACCGCACCAAGGGCCGGGCCCTGATGACCAGCCTGATCGGATCCATCGGCCACGGCGTCCCGGCCGCCCTGACCGAGATCATCACCCTGGGCCGGACCTTGAAGAAACGCGACGCCGACGTACTGGCCTACTTCGACCGCGCCGGCACTTCCAACGGACCCACCGAGGCGATCAACGGACGCCTTGAACACCTCCGCGGGTCAGCCCTCGGATTCCGCAACCTCACCAACTACATCGCCCGATCGCTGCTGGAAACCGGCGGATTCAAACCCCGACTACACCCTCAGTCATGAAGAGCCCAAAATGTCAACTATTCGGATTGGAGAAAACCCGACCTAGATGACCATTACAGTCCGCCCGTAGACCATTAATCGGGAGGCGGGGAAACGAATGTCCGAGACAACTGAGGTGACGCGACCGACCGGGCAGTCGACCGCGCCGGGCCTCGGACTGGCGGCCCTGACCGCCATCGTGGTGGGCTCGATGATCGGCAGTGGCATCTTCGCGCTGCCCTCCCAAATGGCGGGTAGTGCCGCACCGGGGCCGCTGCTGATCGGCTGGATCATCACCGGAGTCGGGATGCTGATGCTGGCCTTCGTCTTTCAGACGCTCGCGCAGCGTAAACCCGACGTCGACGGCGGCGTGTACGGCTATGCCAAGGCCGGATTCGGAAACTACATCGGCTTCACGTCGGCGTTCGGTTACTGGGTGTCGGCGTGGATGGGCAATGTCGCTTACCTGGTGTTGTTGTTCGCGACGCTGGGGAATTTCATTCCCGCTCTCGGGGACGGGACCACCAAGCTGGCGATCCTGTGCGCGTCGGTTCTGCTGTGGGTTCTTCATGCCCTGACACTGCGCGGGACGCACACTGCTGCGTTCGTCAACACGATCGTCACGATCGCCAAAGTGGTGCCGATCGTCACCTTCATCGCGATCGCCGCCATCGGCTTCAAGGCCGGCTTGTTCAGTGCCGATATCTGGGGCAAGGCGGTCTCGATCGACGGGGTGCCGCTCGGCGACACCCTGCATCAGATCAAGGCCATGATGCTGATCACGGTGTGGGTGTTCATCGGGATCGAGGGCGCGGCCGTGTATTCCAAGCGGGCGGCCAACCGCCGCGACGTGGGCCGCGCGACTGTGTTCGGTTTCCTCGGGGTGCTGGCGCTGCTGCTGCTGGTGAATTTCCTGTCCTACGGGTTGATGGCTCAGGCCGATATCGCCGGGCTGCCCGATCCCTCGATGGCTGGCCTGTTGAAGCAGCAGGTCGGCGCCTGGGGCGCGACGTTCATCTCAGTGGGCCTGATCGTGTCTCTGCTTGGCGCGCTGATCGCGTGGATCATGTTGTGCGCCGAGATCATGCAGTTGCCGGCGCTGGATCATGTGATGCCGGCGTTCCTGGCCAAGGAGAACAGCCATCACGCACCGGCCGGGGCACTCTGGCTGACCAACGGCTGCATCCAGGCGATGCTGATCTGGACGCTGTTCAACGACAGCACCTACACCACCCTGGTCCTGCTGGCCACTTCGCTGATCCTGCTGCCCTACCTTTGGTCAGCGGCCTACCAGGTACTGCTCGCCGTTCGCGGCGAGACCTATCAGGACGGTCAGGGCCGCACCCGCGACTTGGTCATCGGCGGTATCGCCCTGATCTACGCCGTCTGGCTGGTCTATGCCGGCGGCGTCGAGTACCTGCTGACCGGCGCGCTGTTCTACTTCATCGGAACGGTGCTCTACGTCTGGGCCCGCAGGGAGCGCAAGCTGCCACTCTTCACCACTGCCGAATGGGTGATCTTCGCCGTGGTCGCGGCGGCCGCGGTGTGGGCGATCATCGCGATCAAGAACGGCGACCTCACCGTCGGATGACGTGATTGCACGGGCCCGAAAACCCTGAACGACAGTCGAACTCCAGGAAAGGAAAGGGAGAGCTCCATGACGGATAACGAACCCCGCGTCGGGGTGTGGTCGGAGATCGGCCGGTTACGGCGGGTGATGGTGTGCGCGCCGGGTTTGGCCCATGATCGGCTGACGCCCGACACCGCTGATGAGTTGCTCTATGACGATGTGTTGTGGGTGCAGCAGGCGCGTCGGGATCATTTCGATTTCGTGGCCAAGATGGAGGACCGCGGTGTCGAGGTCCTCCAATTCGACCACCTGCTCGAAGACATCATGGGCAACCCCCAAGCCCGGCAGTGGGTGCTGGATCGCAAGATCACACCGGACCAGGTGGGCATCGGCATCTCCAAGGAAGTCCGCCCCTGGCTCGATGAGATGCCGGCCGATAGATTGGCCGAGTTGCTGATCGGCGGTATCCCATTTCATGAGGTGCCCAACGAGGTCGCCGGTCCGTTCACGACGGCCTTCGCCGCGAGCAGCAAGGCCGGTTTCGTGATCAAGCCGCTGCCGAACACCCAGTTCATGCGCGACAACTCGTCGTGGATCTTCAACGGGGTCACGCTGAATCCGATGTACTGGCCGGCGCGGCGGCAGGAGACGTTGCTGACCACCGGGGTGTACAAGTTCCATCCGGCCTTCGCCGGCGCGGAGTACAACATCTGGCTCGGCGATCCCGATGGTGAGCCGCACGACTACGGTGCGGTCAGCCTCGAAGGCGGCGATGTCATGCCGCTGGGCAAGGGCATCGTGCTGATCGGCATGGGGGAGCGGTCCTCGCGCCAGGCGATCTCGGAGGTGGCCCAGAACCTCTTCAGAGCCGGTGCGGCCGAACGGGTCATCATCGCGGTGCTGCCCCGGTCGCGGGCGGCGATGCATCTGGATACGGTGTTCACGTTCTGCAACACCGACGTGCTGACAGCGTTCGCACCGGTCATCGACCATGCCAGGGCGATCACCCTGCGCCCGGATGAGAAAGCGCCATCGGGCATGACCGTGGAGGTCGAGTCCAAGGGCCTGGTCGAGGTCGTCGGAGATGCCCTCGGGGTGAAGTTCACCGTCGTTGAGACCGCCGGCGACATCTACGGCGTCCAGCGTGAGCAGTGGAACGACGCCAACAACGTCGTCGCCGTGGAGCCCGGCGTGGTCATCGGTTATGACCGCAACACGGGGACCAACACCGCGCTACGCAAGGCCGGTATCGAGGTCATCACCATCGACGCAAGCGAACTCGGCCGTGGCCGCGGTGGCGGGCGTTGCATGACGTGTCCGATCCTGCGCGACCCCGCCTACTGATCCCGGAACCCTGAAGGAGAAAATCTGATGTCTTTCAATTTGCAGAATCGTGACCTGTTGAGTTTGGTGCATCACAGCGAGCGTGACCTGATCTACCTACTTGATCTGGCCCGGGATCTTAAGCGCGCCAAGTATTCCGGTGCCATCCGGCACAGCCTGGCGGGTAAGAACATCGCGCTGATCTTCGAGAAGACATCCACCCGCACCCGGTGCGCGTTCGAGGTGGCGGCCTACGACGAGGGCGCGCACGTCACCTACATCGACCCCAGTTCGTCGCAGATCGGACACAAGGAGTCGATGAAGGACACCGCCCGTGTGCTGGGCCGGATGTACGACGCCATCGAGTACCGCGGCGCCGGCCAGGAGATCGTCGAGGAGTTGGCCAAGTATGCCGGCGTCCCCGTCTTCAACGGCTTGACCAACGAATACCACCCCACCCAGATGCTGGCCGACGTGCTGACCATGACCGAGCACTGCTCCAAGCCCCTGCACGAGATCTCCTACGTCTTCGTCGGCGACGGCCGCAACAACATGGGCAACTCGCTGCTGCTGGTCGGCGCCAAGCTCGGCATGGACGTCCGCATCCTCGCCCCCGAGGAACTGCAG
>CAIOYU010000448.1 GCA_903862565.1 uncultured Actinomycetes bacterium
CAGGTCGTGGCCACCCCAGCGGATGCGCACACCCATCAGGTGGTGGTCCGACCGCGGGGACTGCGCTGAGCCCCCAAGGCGGGCAGCGCGCTAAACGACGAAGTTGACCAGGCGCCCGGGTACCACGATGACCTTCTTCGGAGTGGCACCGGCGAGGAATCCGGCCACCTTCTCGTCGGCCAGGGCCGCGGACTCGACGGCGGAGCGGTCGGCGTCGGCGGCAACCGTGATGTGGCCGCGCACCTTCCCGTTGACCTGGACTGGGTACTCGACGGTGTCGGCCACCAGGTAGCGGTCGTCGGCGACGGGGAACGGGCCATGCGCCAGCGATGCTTCGTGGCCCAGCCGGACCCACAGGTCCTCGGCGAGGTGCGGGGCCAGGGGCGCGACCATGAGCACCAACGGTTCCAGCGCGGCCCGGGCGGTGACACCGGACTTGGTCAGGTGGTTGGTGTACTCGATGAGCTTGGCCGCGGCGGTGTTGTTCCGCAGTGCGGCATAGTCTTCCGAGACTCCCGCGATTGTTCGGTGCAGAACCCTCAAGGTCTCCTCGTCGAGCTCGTCCTCGGAGGCCCTTGTGGTACCGCTGTTCTCATCGACGATCAGGCGCCAGACCCGCTGCAGGAAGCGGTGCGCGCCGACGACGTCCTTGGTGGCCCACGGCCGGGATGCCTCCAACGGGCCCATCGACATCTCATAGACCCGCAGCGTGTCGGCGCCGTAGGAGTCGCAGATCTCGTCGGGCGAGATGGAGTTCTTCAGGCTTTTGCCGATCTTGCCGAACTCCTGGAAGACCTCGATCTCGCCGTCGGGCCCGGGCAGGTAGAAGCTGCCGTCCCGTTCGATGACGTCGGCCGCCGGCACATAGGTGCCGCGGGAGTCGGTGTAGGCGAAGGCCTGGATGTAACCCTGGTTCACCAGCCGCCGGTAGGGCTCCCGCGAACTCACGTGGCCGAGGTCGTGGAGAACCTTGTGCCAGAAGCGCGAATACAGCAGGTGCAGAACTGCGTGTTCGACGCCGCCGACGTAGAGGTCGACCCCGCCGGGGTCGCGCGGGCCGTGCTCGGCCGGGCGCGGGCCCATCCAGTACGCCTCGTTCTCGGGCGCGCAGAACTGTTCGGCGTTGTGCGGATCGGCGTAGCGCAACTCGTACCAGGAACTGCCCGCCCACTGCGGCATCACATTGGTGTCCCGGGTGTAGCGCTGCAGTCCGTCGCCGAGGTCCAACTCGACGTGTACCCACTCCCCCGCCTTGTTCAGTGGCGGCGAGGGTTCGCTGCCCGGGTCGTCCGGGTCGAACATGACAGGCGCGTAGTCCGCGATGTCGGGGAGCTCCACCGGTAGCGCCGAATCCGGTAGGGGGTGAGCCCGGCCGTCGGAGTCGTACACGATGGGAAAGGGTTCACCCCAATATCTTTGGCGGGCGAACAGCCAGTCGCGCAGCTTGTACTCGATACGGCCGCGGCCGTGGCCCGCCGCCTCGAGTCGCCCGATGATCGCCTTCTTGGCCTCGGCGACATCCAGGCCGTCGAGGTAGTCGGAGTTCACCAGCAGGCCGTCGCCGGTATAGGCCTCTTCGGTCACGTCGCCACCGGCGATGACTTCGCGGACCGGAAGACCGAAGGCTGCCGCGAACTCCCAGTCCCGCTGGTCGTGCCCGGGCACCGCCATGATGGCGCCGGTCCCGTAGCCGAGGAGGACGTAGTCGGCGATGAAGATCGGAACCTGCTGACCGCCAGCCGGATTCGTGGCGTAGCTGCCCAGGAAGACACCTGTCTTGGTCTTGCTCTCCTGGCGTTCCAAGTCCGACTTGGCGGCGATCGAGCGCCGATAGGCGGCGACGGCATCGGCCGGGGTGGCCGCACCGCCCGTCCACCGCGGGTCGACACCGTCGGGCCACTCGGCGGCGGTGATCCGCTCAACCAGTTCATGTTCG
>CAIOYU010000449.1 GCA_903862565.1 uncultured Actinomycetes bacterium
GCGACGCCCTCGCCGCACTGGAGGTCC
Organism: uncultured Actinomycetes bacterium; assembly: GCA_903862565.1. GTDB lineage: Bacteria > Actinomycetota > Actinomycetes > Mycobacteriales > Mycobacteriaceae > Mycobacterium. Next base: position 28 of record CAIOYU010000449.1, read on the forward strand.
TCGACGGCCGCGAACTCGACGCGGCGTTGACGCAGGTGGTCGAGTTGCTGGCGTTGGTGGCCGGCCAGGACGTCGCCGCCGGTGAGGACGGGATCTTCCGCATCGCCCGGGGAGCGGGTGGATGGTGATCACCCGCCCGCGGCGGGCTGTGGTGCACCCCGCCCGTAGCGGGCATGAGGCGCTAGTCGGCCGTACCCGACCCGTCAGCCCAGGAACGCGTTGCTGCGCTGGCTCAGCAGCCCGTACAGCGTCTGCTGAATGGTTTCCCGCACCTGGTCGGTGAGCTCGAAGGTGACCATCGGGTCGTCGGCCGCGCCTTCCTCGAAGTGCGCAGTCTCGATCGGGGTTCCGAACGCGATGTGCCATTTCGACGGCAACGGCACCAGCCCGAGCGGGCCGGCCAGCGGGAACAGCGGCGTGACCGGGAAGTACGGCACGCCCAGCACCCTGGCCAGCAACTTGACGTCGGCCATCATCGGGTAGATCTCCTCGGAGCCGACGATCGAGCACGGGATGATCGGCGCCTTGTTGCGCAGGGCGGCGGAGACGAACCCGCCACGGCCGAAGCGCTGCAGCTTGTAGCGCTCGCTGAAGTTCTTTCCCAGGCCCTTGTACCCCTCGGGGAACACCGCGGCCAGTTCCCCGCCGGCCAGCAGGCGGTTGGCGTCGACGTTGCAGGCCATCGTGTGCCCGGCCTTGCGGGCGATCGGCCCCAGCACCGGCATGTCGAAGGCCAGGTCGGCGACCAGAAGCCGGACGTCGCGCTTGCGTGGATGGTGGTCGTGCACGGCCACCGACAGCATCGGCCCGTCGAAAGGCAGAGCACCGGCGTGGTTGGCGACGATCAGCCCGGCACCGTTGTCCGGGAGGTTCTCGATACCGCTGACCTCGACCCGGAACCAGGTGTTGTAGAAGAACCGCAGCACCGGCAGAACGACGGCGTCGTTGTACTGGGGGTCGAAGCCGAACTCGTCGACGGTGTAGTCGCCGGCCAGGCGCTTGCGCAGGAAATCGGCCAGCCCCGCGATGCGTTGCGCGAGGTCGCCCGGGGGGGACTGGGACAGTCCGCGGCCGAACTCGTGGATGACGGCGTCTGGAGCTTCCACGGTCTGCGCCTGGGAGGCGGAACCGGCCTTACCGGTGGACCTTCCCGCAGTCCTGGCGGCCCCTTTGGACGCGGCCTTCGATGTGCCCTTCGGCGTCGCCTTGGGTGCGGCCTTCGCCGCCGCTCCACCCGTCGTGGGTGGCGCGGCGGGTGAGCGGCGCGAACTCGCCGCCCGCTGAGCACCGCGAGCCGAACCACCATGCAGGGGAATGACTTTGGCGTCGGCAGGAGTCACCGACCCGGCCCGGGAGTCGCCGTTGTCGCTCGCCATCACATCCCCCCTTCTCCGGTCAGCTGCCCAACCCGTCGCGCCAGTGCGACGGCTCGATTTTCGACTGACACTACCCACTTCGGATCGATGATCGGAGTCAGGCCCCGGCCACGCACGAAATCGTCAAACGCCTCGATCGTGGTCCACTTGGGCTCGAAACCGAGGTCACTCCGCATCCGTGTGGTGTCCATCACCCGGCCGTAGCACAGGTAGTCCAACTGGTCGCGGTTGAGCTCGACGTTGGCCGTCGCCTTGCGCAGCGAGTCGACGGCGCGCACCCCGAGGGTCGTCACCGGCAGCTGCAGTCGGCCTGCGCGGCGGATGGCCTGGGACATCATGACGATGCCGTCGGCGCCGATGTTGAACGTGCCGGCCCTGCCCGCCATGGTGGCCCGCTCCAGCGCTCCGAGCGCGTCCTGCTCGTGCAGAAGCTGCAGCCGCGCATCGCGGCCGAACACCGTCGGCACCACCGGCCTGGACAGGTAGCGCGCCAGGGTGGTGTCCATACCGGGCCCGATCATGTTGGCTAGCCGCAGGATGGTGACCTTGATGTCGGGCCGACGCCGGCCCAGCCCGCGGGCATAGCCCTCGATGTCGATGCTGTCCCGGGCGAAGCCCTCGCCCGGCGGCCGCCGGCTGCTGCTGTCCTCGGTGAACATCACCGGGTCATGCGGATGTGAGCCGTAGATCTCCGACGTCGACTTCAGGACGACCCGTCGCACCGTCGGCGCCTTCTGACAGGCGGCGAACAGCTGCATGGCGCCCATCACATTGAGCTCTTTGAGCGTGGCCAGACCGCCGGACCGCGGCGCATACGAGGCTGCAGCGGCGTGCACCACCGTGTCGACGTCGCTGTTGCGGATCACCTTGGCGATGAACGGATTCCTGATATCGGCGCGGACGAACTCAGCGCGGCCCATCCGGCGTTGGAGATCCTTGCTGGGAGAAATCGCATCGACGGCGATGACCTTGTCGATCAACGGGTTCTGCGCCAAACGGGCGGTGAGGTAAGCACCAAGGAACCGGCATGCCCCGGTGACCAACACAACCTTTGGGGGCTGCAGCGGGTCGGTGCCCAATCCGCCGGGATCCATGTGAATACCCTAACCGGCGGCCGCCGCCCCGGCATGGCGGCGGCGCACCGGCGAAGAGCGCCGAAGCGCTACTTACCGAGTTTTCTGCGCTGAACCCGGGTACGACGCAGCAGCTTGCGATGCTTCTTCTTGGACATGCGCTTGCGCCGCTTCTTGATGACTGAACCCATGAGCTCCGCTACCTAATCGAATGACACGGCGACCGCCGTGCCTATGTACCCGGCAACCTTACCCAAGGCCCGGGCGGCGAAAAAATCAGCCGGCGTCGAAGTATGACGTCTCAAGCAAGTCGTGCACGGCTTTCGCGTGGACGCGGAACGATCTGCCTACACGAACGGCAGGCAACTCGCCGTTGTGCACCAGGCGGTAGACCGTCATCTTGCTGACCCGCATCAGCGCGGCCACCTCTGCGACGGTGAGAAACTGGGTTCGGGGCTGGCCGTCAGGCACTCCCGCATCCCGCCCCGATTTCCCGCCGGCGGAGTCCCGCCCGTTCATAGCCGTCATCGCAACCCATTCCGTCAGGCACGGGGCCTTCCAGCGGCTTCCCCACCGCTGGCACGTACCCCGTGCATACACGAGGAGAATAGCGTGGCAGATGGGGTTGGTGCGACGGGTGTGTGTTAATCCGCCCGAAAATTTTCGAACTACTCGGCTGTAATTCCCAGCTGCTCAGAGCGGGTTTTCGCCGCCTGGACCGCGGCGTCGACGGCTGCGCGGAGCCCACCTCGCTCGAGTTCCCGCAGGCCAGCAGCGGTGGTGCCCCCCGGAGAGGTGACGATCGCACGCAGCTCGGCAGCGGTGGTGTCGGGCCGGACAACCCCACCGGTGGACGCCGCGGCGCCCTCTGCGGCACGGCGATCTGTCAGCATTTTCGCCGACCCGGCCATGGTTTGCGCCGCCAGATCGGTGGCCACGGCCCGGCTCAGCCCGGCTGCGACTCCGGCGTCGACGAGTGCCTCGGCGAACAGAAAGAAGTACGCCGGGCCGGAACCGGACACCGCGGTGACGGCGTCGAGTTGAGATTCGGCCACGGTGTGCACCACCCCGACGCTTTCGAACAGCTCTGCAACCTCACGCAGCTGCTCATCGGTGGCGAACCGGCCCTTGGCCAGCGCGCTGACGCCCGCCCCGACCAGTGCCGGGGTGTTGGGCATCACCCGGATCACCGGGGAACCGACGGGCAATCGGGCCTCGAAATAGCCGAGAGTGACGCCGGCGGCGATGCTGACCAGGACCTGTTCGGCAGAGTTCCCCTCCGCTTGGGCAGCGGCGGCGGCGATCTCGCTCACCGCGGCGTCCACATCCCCCGGCTTGACCGCCAGGATCACGATGCCCGCGTGTTCCACGGCGTTGCGGATCGACGCCGACCGGACCCCGTAGGTCTCGCTCAGGAAATCGGCGCGGTCGGTTACCCGCTCGGCCACCGCCAGTTCCTTGGCCGGATGCCCGGCCCGCAGCAGTCCGGCCAGCAGCGCCTCGCCCATGCTGCCGCCGCCGATGATCGCAATTCTGGCCATGATCGAAACCATAGCCGGAACCCACCGCCGGGGACCGTCAGCCAGACGCCTGCGGTACCAGCGCCAGCTGCCGGGTCTGCACGATGACGCGCCCCTCGGCGTCGACCACGACGTGGTCCGCGTCGAACCAACCCTGCCCGATCTCGGTCGTGGTGCAGGCCACCCGCAACCACCCGTCGGCCGGCATCCCGCGAAGGTAGGCGGTGAGTTGCACGGTCGGTGCCCAACCCCGGCGGCCCACCGCGTAGGTCACCGGCAGCGAGATGTCGCCGCACATCAGGGCGAACAACTCGTCAACCATGCCCACCCTCGGGCGCACCCAGAATCTGAAGACCGGACCACGGCCGTCGGCCGGGTCGGCTAACTGGGGATGGATCTCGCAGCCGCGGACCAGGTTGTTGATCTCCCCACCGGGGTCTCGCGGGGTGATCACCGATACGTCCGCCGGCGGCTCGACGCCCATCAGTTCAGTGACCGGACTGTCCGACAGCAGCGGCGGCACATGATGCTCGGGGTCGCCGAGCGTGACGACGGCATGCACGCAGACTTTGCCCCCCTGAATCAGTTCGGCGTCGACGAGACCGGTCCGCCGGCCCCGCTTACGAACCACCGTGACCAGCCGAACCGGGCCCGGGTCGGGGGCGGACAGGAAGTTCACCGAGATCGCCACCGGGTGCATCAGCGGCTCCGTGCCAGGGCTGGCATACCCCTGACGGGCGGCCTTGGCGCACAGCGCGACCATAACCCCGCCGTGGATCTTCGGCCCGATGGTCCAGTGCTCGTTGAGGTCTGCCTCGAATTCCCGGCATTCCCCGGATCCGATCCTGTCTACCGCCGCGGCGACGGGCCGCAGCACCATGGCATCGGCGAACTCCGGGATGAATTCGGGGGTATCGCCGGTCATCGCATCAGATAGGTGCGGGCGAACTCCAGCGACTCGGTGAGCAGGACGTCGCGCTCCGCCTTGGTGCGCGCCCCGGAGGTGGTGACCTCCAGCACGACATGGCCGGTGAAGTCGCTCCCGGCGAGCATCTGGCACACCTCCGCCGTCGGCTGCGTCCCCCGGCCGGGTACCAGATGCTCGTCGGTGGAGGCCCCGTTGCCGTCGCAGAGGTGCAGATGGACCAGGCCCGACCCCATTCGGCCGGCCATCTCGATCGCGTCGGTGCCCGCCGTCGCGGTGTGGGACAGGTCCAGGGTGTAGTGCGCGTGGTTGCCGTCCAGGGGGTCGTAGGACGGCGCGAACGCCGAGACCCCGGCGCCGGGTCCGCCACGGCGCCGCATCCGCTCGATCGACGGCTGACCTGATCCGAAGAACCTGTCGGCACGGAACGGGAACATGTTCTCGACCGCGACCATCACGTCGCTGTGCTCCTCCAGCCACGCCACCTGCTCGCTGAAACCTTCGGCGTACCGACGCTGCCACCGGAACGGCGGATGGACCACCACCGTCTGCGCACCCAACCGCTCAGCCGCCTGCACGCTGAGGTCAAGCTTGCTGACCGGGTCGGATCCCCAGACCCGCTGCGAGATCAGCAGGCAGGGCGCATGGACGGAGAGGACGGGGACGTTGTACCGCTTCGACAGGGCGGCGATGGCGCCGATGTCCTGGCTGACGGTTTCCGCCCACACCATCAATTCGACGCCGTCGTACCCCAACTCCGCGGCGTACTCGAATGCCGCCTCGGTGCGCAGGGGATAGACCGATGCGGTGGACAGACCGACCTTGATCGCAGGACGCACGAGGGGCGAATCAGGTCGATTGGAGCAAAGCCAGCGGACCGAGCGTCACAAGGGCGCCGACCACCACCGCGATCAGCGTGCTGGCGATGTCCTCGGTCTTCCGGACCACACGTACCCCGACCACCAGGCCGAGGATCACCAGCACGGACAACACCAGGGCGACGATGTTGTTCCACCGCCAGAGTTGGTCGAAGGCGATGAAAAGGCCGCCGCCGAATGCCACTGCGAGCATCGACTGCAGCACCGCCACCAGGGCGTGGCTTAGCGCGGTCGCACGGCTCTCGCGCGGCTTGGTGGACCTGGACTGGGTCTTGGCCTTGGCCTCGGTCTTGTCGCTGGCCTTCAGGGTCTTCATCGGTTTGTTCTTCGCGCCGTTCTTGAGCGAGGCTTTGGCCGGTGCCTTGCCGGGCTTGGCCCTAGCCTTTGCGGAGGGGCCCACCGGGGCCGCCGACGGGACTTCGACCACGCGCCGGGCCAGATCGTCGGCGATGGTCTCGCCGCTGAACAGCGTGCCACTCGAGGACTGCAGGTAGGTCCGCAGTTCCTCGACGCCATCGGGCTTGTCGCCGACCAACCCGGTCAGGTTGACCCCCACGTCGACGGGGTCGTAGTTCATCTGCTCGGCGCCGGAGACAGTGGTCGCCTCGACACTTCGCGGTTGTTCGGCCGTCCGGCGTTGTGGGCGCGGGTCGTGGCTGCGCTGGAGGCCACGGACGCGTCGCGGCAACGGATTTCGGGACTTGGGCGGCGTGATGGGCCGGGCGTCCGATGCGGCGCTGACCACGGGCTCATCCGCGAGTTCCAGGACGGGGCCCGGTTCGATGGCTACCGCGGGAGTGATTTCCTCCCCGTAGGACTGAGCTTCGACATAGGTCTCGGTGCCGTAGGACGGCTGCGTGTACGCCTGATCGGCGTATTGCTCGGATACGTAGGTCACGGGGGCATACGTCTCAGGGGCATACGTCGCCTCGGCGGTGTAGCTCTCGGAGACGTAGGTCTCGGAGACGTACGTCTCGGCGGCATACGTCCCGGCCGAATAGGTCTCGGGCTCGGACGCGCTCGAGTAGACCACCGCGGTGTCGGCGTATCCGGACTCGACGACACCGGACTCGGCATAGGTCACCGTGGCCTCGTCGGCATAGCTGACCGACTCCGGGTAGCCGCCCGTCTCGGAGGAGACAGCGGCGTCGGGTTCGGCCTGAATGTCGTCGCTCCGGTCGACCTCGTCCGGGCGCACCACCGGCATCTCGCCGGTCTGGTAGATCGGGATCTCACCGGTCAGCTCGGCCACTGTGAGACCGCCGATGCGCTTGCGACGCCGGTGCCCACCGACCGGTGGTGAACCGATGGTTCCGTTACGGGCCAGCAGTTCGGCCACCGAGATGGGCCGCGTGCTGTCGTCTGATGTGCTCATTTACGAGTCACCTCCCGGTCCGACGTGTCCCAGCAGAGCGGTGCCGTCCGCCTCGCTGTCGAGCCGGCGCAGGATGATGCCTTCGCGCAGCGCCCACGGGCAGATATCCAACGACTCCAACTGCAGTGCTCGCATAGCCGCCTCCGCCACCAGAGCGCCGGCCACGATTTGTGGCGCCCGCTCGGCGCTCACCCCTTCCAACTCAGCCCGGTCCGACGTGGTCATCCTAGAGATGAAAGCTATGAGTTGCCGCAGACCGTTGGCAGTCAGGGTCCGCTTGACCCGCGGACCTGCTGCGGACGGCGCGGCGCCGGTCAGCCGGGCCAGCGACCTGAAGGTCTTGGACGTGCCCACCACCAGTTCCGGGACGCCGACGTCGGCCATGATCCTGCCGGCGTCGGCCAGTTCGGCGTCCAGCCAGTCCCGCAATGCCGCGATCCGGCGCCGTTTGGGGGGATCGTTGTCCGACAGCCAGTCCCGGGTGAGTCGGCCCGCACCCAACGGCAGAGACATCGCGATGTCGGGTTCTTCGTCGACTCCACTGGACAGTTCCAGGGAACCGCCGCCAATGTCGAGGTCGGTGATCCGGCCCGCGCTCCAGCCGTACCAGCGGCGCACCGCCAGGAAGGTCAACCGGGACTCGTCGACGCCAGAGAGCACTCTCAGGTCGACTCCGGTCTTCTTGCGCACCTCGGTGAGCACCTCGTCGGAGTTGCTCGCATCACGCACCGCAGAGGTGGCGAACGCCATGAGATCCCTGCAACCCGCGCTCTTCGCGATTTTCGAGAATTCGTCGACGGTGGCGATCAGCTTGTCGGCACCCTTGCGGCTGAGCTTGCCGTTGTCGTCGAGTGCCTCCGCGAGCCGCAACGGCGACTTGGTCGAACTCATCGGGGTCGGGTGTCCACCTCGGTGCGCATCGACGACGAGGAGATGAACCGTATTGCTGCCGACATCCAGCACTCCCAATCGCACATTCTCCAACCTAGTGCGTCTACCTTTGATTTCCGTGGCAACCGGACAGGCAAAAACACCTTCGCGAGGATCCGGCGGAGAAGTTGGTCTGGATTTCCCCCGCGAATGGGTGGAGTTCTACGACCCCGACAACGCCGAACACCTCATCGCCGCCGACCTGACCTGGCTGCTCTCCAACTGGACGTGCGTTTTCGGCACGCCGGCCTGCCGGGGCACCGTCGAGGGGCGGCCAGATGACGGTTGTTGTTCGCACGGCGCGTTCCTGTCCGACGACGACGACCGCGCCCACTTGGACGACGCCGCGAAAACCCTGACCGACGCCGACTGGCAGTTCCGGGACAAGGGCCTGGGCCCGAAGGGATACCTCGAAACCGACACCTATGAGGACAAACCCAGCCTGCGCACCCGGAAGTACAAGGGCGCCTGCATCTTTCTGAATCGGCCGGGCTTCTCCGGCGGAATCGGCTGCGCACTGCACGCCAAGGCGCTCAAACTCGGCGTCGAGCCCTGGACGATGAAACCCGAAGTGTGCTGGCAACTTCCCGTACGGCGCAGCCAGGAGTGGGTGACCAGGCCCGACGGCAGCGAGATACTCAAGACCACGGTGACCGAGTACGACCGCCGGGGATGGGGCGAGGGCGGCGAAGACCTGCACTGGTACTGCAGTGGAGATCCCGCAGCCCATGTGGGCACCAAGCCGGTGTGGAAGTCCTACGCGCCCGAACTGACCGAACTGCTGGGCGCAGCCGTCTACGCGGAATTAGCGTCGATCTGCAAGCGGCGCAGCGGTTTTCCGCTCATCGCCGTGCACCCCGCGACGGAGGCCGCTGCGCCGCATCGTCGCTAGGCCTCCAGTTTGTAGCCCAGACCCCGGACCGTCACCAGGTGCACCGGGTTGGCCGGATCGGTCTCGATCTTGGACCGCAACCGCTTGACGTGGACATCGAGGGTCTTGGTGTCGCCGACATAGTTCGCGCCCCAGATCCGGTCGATCAACTGAACACGGGTCAGCACCCGGCCCTTGTTGCGCATCAGGTACTCCAGCAGATCGAATTCCTTCAGCGGCAGCGCGATTCGCGTTCCGTGCACGCTGACCACGTGGCGTTCGACATCCATCCGCACGGGACCGGCCTCCAACACCGATTCGAGCAGACTGGCCTCCTCGGCCTCCACTCCGCGGCGCAGCACTGCCCTGATCCGGGCAATCAATTCGCGGGCTGAATAGGGTTTGGTCACGTAGTCGTCGGCGCCGAGTTCGAGGCCGAGAACCTTGTCGATCTCGCTGTCCCTGGCGGTTACCATGATCACCGGAACGCTGGACCGGGCCCGCAACTGCTTGCACACCTCGGTACCGCTCATGCCCGGCAGCATCAGGTCGAGCAGCACGATGTCGGCACCGGAGCGGTCGAACTCGGCCAACGCCGAAGGCCCGTCGGTGACGACAGTCGCCGCGAATCCCTCCTTGTTCAAGAGGAATGCCAACGGGTCGGCCAACGATTCCTCATCTTCGACGATCAGCACTCGGATCACTACGCCTCCTCAAACCTTCTCTGCTCGCCGACTTCGATCGCGATCCCGACCGGACCGACCACGTCACCACTGTCATGCCTGGCGTCGGCTGCCGGGATCGACAGGGTGAATGTGGAGCCTGTGCCGGGCCGACTCCAGACCCGGATGGTGCCGTCATGGTTGGCGGCGACGTGTTTCACGATGGCCAATCCCAGACCCGTTCCGCCGGTGGCGCGGGAGCGCGCCTTGTCCACCCGGAAGAACCGCTCGAACACCCGTTCCTGATCAGCCCGCGCGATGCCGATGCCGCGGTCGGTGACGGCTATCTCAACCTGGTCGCCCTCCCTGCGCCGGCTGATCGACACCGTGGAACCGTTGGGCGAGTAGGCGATCGCGTTGGAAATCAGGTTGGCCACCGCGGTGACCAGCAGACCTTGGTCACCGAGCACCTCGAAGCCCGTCGGCGCATCGGTGGTGATCGTGATATCGGCGTTGTCGGCCACCACTTTGTACCGCGAAATTGCCTCCTGCACAACGGAATCGACGTCGACTACCACAAGGTCCGGTAGCCGTTCGGCACCTTGCAGCCGGGACAGTTCGATCAGCTCACCGACCATGTTGGCCAGCCGTTGGGACTCGGTGTGCAGCATCTGACCGAAGCGCCGCACCGTTTCGGGTTCGTCACTGGACTCCAGAAGGGCCTCGGCCAGGACGGCCATCGCGGCGACCGGGGTCTTTAGTTCGTGGCTGACGTTGGCCACGAAGTCCCGGCGGCTCGCTTCCATACGCGCCTGCTCGGACTGGTCATCGAGATAGACCACCGCGAAACGGGGATGGTCGGCCCTGAGTAACCGGGAATGACCATGCACCGAGAGGCCCCACCGCCCGGCATGCTCACCTCTGGGCGCGGACAGATCGATCTCCACGTCATCGCCCGTGGCCAGGGTTCGCTGAGCGGCCGCCCACACCCGTTCATCGAGCACCCGGTCGCGCACCAGGCCCAGTTCGACCGCGCGCTCATTGAACACCACGACGTCGCGCAGGCTGTCCACGACCACCATTCCGACCGGCGCCAGCGACATCGCACGTTGAAGGAGGTCGGCGACGGTGGTGCCGGCCTTCTCGACAGCGCTGTGGCGACGGTGCCGCCCGAACCACGGGACGGTTGCCCCGAACGCGATGCCGGCAAGCCCCGCGACGCCGCCCCCGAGTGCGACAGCAGTGACGCTCACGGGGAAAGCGTACGCATCGTTTCCAGGCCGACCCACTCCCTGCTCGGAGTTATGCGGCTGTTCACGGAAAGTTCTATGTGCTTCCCTGGCTGGCAACCGCGGCTGCACCCGCGGAGGCGGCATCGGGGTCGAGATAGGTGCCACCTGCGACGAGGGGCTTGCCCGCTGGGTCGAGGTCATAGCGCAACGGCACCCCGGTCGGGATGTTCAGCGCCACCACCGCCTCGTCGGACATCCCGTCGAGATACTTCACCAGGGCCCGCAAGGAATTGCCGTGCGCGACGACCAGAACCGTCTTGCCGGCCTGGAGGTCCGGAACGATGGTGTTCTCGTAGTAGGGGACGAACCGGGCAACCACGTCGGCCAGGCATTCGGTGAGCGGACCGCCGTCGATGTCTGCGTAGCGCGGGTCGGTGTCCTGGCTGAACTCGCTGCCCCGCTCGATCGGTGGCGGCGGGGTGTCGTAGCTGCGCCGCCACGCCATGAACTGCTCTTCGCCGTACTTGGCCTTGGTCTCGGCCTTGTTCAGGCCCTGCAGGGCGCCGTAGTGGCGTTCGTTGAGGCGCCAGTCGCGGTGCACCGGAATCCAGTGCCGATCGGCCTTGTCCAGGGCGATGTTCGCCGTGGTGATGGCGCGGCGCAACAGCGAGGTGTAGAGCACGTCGGGTAGTCGGTCGAGCCCGCCGATCAATTCGCCGGCGCGCACCGCCTCAGCCCGGCCCTTGTCGGTGAGATCGACGTCCACCCAACCGGTGAACTGGTTGAGCGCGTTCCATTGGCTTTCGCCGTGACGCAACAGGATCAGCGTGGATGTGTCAGCCATGACGTCAGTGTGGCACGCAGTGGCCTACTGCGACTCGGCTTCCGGATCGTCATCCGCGACAGGAACCGTCGGATCGTCATCCTCCACGAGATGCCGAAACGCCTGCAGGTTCTTCAGCGACTCCCCCCGGGCCACCCGCCACGCCCATTCCCTACGGATCGAGGAGGCGAACCCGAGTTCCAGCAGCGTGTTGAAGTCGGTGTTGACCGCTTCGACCACCTGACCCAGCACGCGGTCGATTTCGTCGGTGTCGATGAGATCGAGCGCGGTGCGGCCGATCAGGTAGATGTCGCCGATGTTGTCCAGCGTGTAGGCCACCCCGTACAACCGGCGGTTGCGTTTGAGCAGGAACCGGTAGACAACCTCGTGGTTCTCGTCGGGCCGGCGGCACACGAACGCCTCGAACCGCACCGAATGCTCGCCGATGCTGAGCAAGGTGTTGGTGGTCAGTTTGCGCTCGCCGGGCAGTTCGACGATCAGCCCTGGCAGCCCGCCGTGCGCGCCCTCGTAGCGGGTGTACGTCAGGCCGTGTTCGGCCAGAGTCTCCTCGATGAGGTGCCGCACGCCCTCGGGAGTAGGTCCGGATGTCGTCATGCCGGAACCCCGCCGCCCACCGGCCAGCGGGTCGCCCGGCCGGTGAAGTTGGCATAGTCGCCGATCGCCCGGCGATAGCTGCCCAGCAGCCCATCGACGGTGCGGTCCCAGGAGAACTGCTGCGCGTGCGCGACCGCCGCACGACTGAACGCATCGGCGTTGGACGCCAACTGTCCCGCGATGGCCGCCGCCCACCGGGCGGGATCGTGCCCGTCGACCAGGGTGCCGCTGCGGCCGTCGGCCACCGCTACCGGCAGACCGCCCACTGCCGCGGCCACCACGGGGGTGCCACAGGCCTGGGCCTCGACTGCGACCAAACCGAAGGACTCCGAGTAGCTGGGCACAGCCACCAGATCGGCGGCTCGATAGACGTTGGCGAGTTGTTCGCGCGATTGCGGGGGCAGGAAGATCACGCGATCGGCCATGCCCAGGTCGGCGGCCAGCCGCTCCAGTCCGTCCGGCGCGGCCAGTCCGCTTCCGGAGGCCCCGCCGGCGATCACGACGTCGACGCCCGGCAGCATGGCCACTGCGCGCAGCAGCACATCGGGGGCTTTCAGCGGCTGGATGCGGCCGACGAACGCGACGATCGGGCGGTCGGGCGCAAGGCCCAGCGCCGACCTGGCCGCCAACCGGTCACCGGGGGTGAACACCGTCAGGTCAACCCCGGGATGGACCACGTCGATTCGCCCTGGGTCGGCATTGTGCAGAGAAACCAGTTGCCGTGCTTCGTCTTCGGTGTTGACCACCAACCGGTCCGCCTCGTCGACCACCTGTTGTTCCCCCACCGCACGCAAGGGTGGCTCCGGCTCGTCGCCGTCGGCGAGGGCGGCGTTCTTGACCGCGGCCAGTGTGTGGGCGGTGTGCACCAACGGCACCGCCCAGCGGTCGCGAGCCAGCCACCCGACCTGACCCGACAGCCAGTAGTGCGAGTGGACGACGTCGTAGTACCCGGGCTCGTGGTTGGCCTCGGCTCGCAGCACGCCGGCCGTGAAGGCGCACAACTGGGTCGGCAGGTCGTTCTTGGCCAGACCCTCGAACGGACCGGCCACCACGTTGCGCACCAGCACGCCGGGCGCCACTGGCACCACCGCAGGGTCGGCCGACGTGGTGGCCCGGGTGAAGATCTCGACCTCGACGCCGCGTCTGGCCAGGTGCAGCGCGGTCTGCAGCACGTAGACGTTCATGCCGCCGGCGTCGCCGCTACCGGGCTGGGCCAGCGGGGAGGTGTGCACCGACAGCACCGCCATTCGCCTGGGCAGCGCGTCGTAATGGTGGGGGCGCACGCTCTCATCTATACACCCGGGCCGTCGGTAGGGTTATGCCGATGAGTGCACCCCATCAGGCAGGCAGCGCCCACGCCAGGGTCGCGGTGGTCACCGGGGCCAGCTCCGGCATCGGCGAGGCCACCGCCAGAACACTTGCCGCCCACGGATTTCACGTCGTGGCGGTTGCCCGGCGCGCAGACCGAATTCAGCGCCTGGCCGAGGAGATCGGCGGCAGCGCGGTAGTGGCCGACATCACAGACGAGGCCTCGATCGCCACACTCGCAGACGGCCTGACCCGGGTGGACGTCCTGGTCAACAACGCTGGCGGAGCCAAGGGCCTGGCCGCGGTCGCCGAGGCGAACCTCGACGACTGGCGGTGGATGTGGGAGACCAACGTGCTGGGCACGCTGAGGGTCATCCGGGCGCTGCTGCCCAAGTTGATCGAGTCCGGCGACGGGCTGATCGTCACCGTCACCTCGACGGCCGCGCTGGAGGTCTATGACGGCGGGGCCGGCTACACCTCCGCCAAGCACGCCCAGGCCGCGTTGCACCGGACCCTGCGCGGGGAACTGCTGGGCAAGCCGGTGCGGCTGACCGAGATCGCCCCCGGTGCGGTGCAGACCGAGTTCTCGCTGGTGCGGTTCGGCGGCGACGCGCAGCGGGCCGAGTCGGTCTATGCCGGGATCACGCCGCTGGCCGCATCGGACGTGGCCGAGGTGATCGGGTTCGTCGCGACCCGGCCGTCACACGTCAACCTCGACCAGATCGTGATCCGTCCCCGTGACCAGGCCGGCGCCGGCCGGTTCAACCGCCGGGGGCAGTAGTCGCCGTCGATGCGGCGGGCGCAGTCGGTGTCGACGGAGTCGGGATTCCCGACAGCGACGGCGCATCGGTCGGGGTGGCCGGTGCGACGCTGGGCAGATTCAACGACGACTGCCCCGAGCCCAGCGCGGACATCGACGTCCACTCGCTCCAGCTGACCGTCCAGTCCCAGAGGTCGCCGTCCAGATAGGACAACTGGATCGTGGTGCCGGTGACTTCCACGGGGTCGCCGTAGATCGCGCTGTAGAAGTACTGCTGCGCGTCGCCGTCGGACAGGTTGATGCAGCCGTTGGTGACGTTGGTGTTGCCCTGAGCGCCCGAACTGGCCGGGTTGGCGTGGATGAACTCGCCGTTGTTGGAGATGCGTACCGCCCAACGCTCGTGGATGTTCAGATATCCCGCCGCAGGGTTGGACATGAAGAAGTCGGCGAATTTCTCGGTGACGACGTGGATGCCGCTGCGGGTGACGTTGCGGGGCTGATCCCCCTCGCCGTAGCTGCACGGGAAGTCCATGGTGACGCCGTCATCGGTCATCACCTGGATGCGGTGGGAGCCCGCGTCGGCCTTGACCACCTGGCGCCTGCCCACCTCGAAGTCCAGCGTCAGGTCACCGGCGCCGTAGGCGCCACCGCCGAACGCCACCCCGTAGATCGGGGCGCCGACGTGCACCTTGGTGCCGGACGCGAAGTACTCCCGGCTGCGCCAGTGGACCCGGGCACCGGCGGTCTCGTCGGGAAGCCAGGCCCAGCCACCCTCGGTGGGCGGGTCGGTGGTGACGGTCAGCGTTCGTTCGACTGCGGCCTTGTCGCTGATGGCGGCGTCGAATTGCAGGACGATCGGGGCGGCGATGCCGACGGTCTGGCCGTCGTTGAGTTGGAACCAGCCGTTGACCACCAGGGTGGGCTTGACGGTGCTGAACGACCCGGTGACCGGGACGGCCTGACCGTCACGGCCGACCACCGACCCGCTCCACGTGTAGGTGCCGTCGTAGCCCAGCGGTTCGCTGACGGTGAAAGCGGTGCGCTCCCGGTTCAGCCGGCCGGCCACAACCTTCCCCGCCGCGTTGGACAGCGCCACCCGTTGGAACCATCCGTCGGTGACCCTGGCCGCGACCGCCACGGTGGGCAGCAGGTCGGCGGTACCGGCAGCCGGGCTGAAGGTCAGGGTGGGCGTCGGCTGCGGTTCGGCGCCCTGGCCACCCGATCCGCGCTGACACGCGGCCAGCGCCGCGGGGGCCAACGCCCCCAGCGCCACCGCGGTCAGCGCCTGCCGGCGACTGAACTGCGGGTCGTCCGATCCGGCGGTCACGCCCACCAACTTAGTTACAGGGAGCAGCCGACCAGAACCGGTTCGGGCACCAGAGTGACACCGAATGCCACGCGCACTCCGTCGCGAACGGTCCGGGCCAGATCCAGAACGTCTGAAGTACGGGCGCCGCCGCGATTGGTCAGCGCCAGCGCATGCTTGGTGGAAAGCCGGCACGGGCCGTGTCCCGGGTAGCCCTTGCCGAACCCGGCGTGCTCGACCAACCAGCCGGCAGCCAGTTTCACCCCGTCCAGCGCGGGATAGTTCGGCACGGGGATATCCATCCGCGCCGTCAGGCCCGCGAACTGCCCGGCCGTCACCACAGGGTTGGTGAAGAACGACCCGACACTCCAGGTGTCGGGGTCATCGGCGTCGAGCACCATGCCCTTGCCGGCACGCAGTGTGAGCACGGTGGCGCGCACCGCTGCCGGGTCGGCCCGATCGCCGGGCGCCGCCCCGAGCGCGGCGGCCAGTTCGCCGTAGCGCAGCGGCGCCGATCGGCCGGACGGATCGAGGCTGAACTCCACCTCCAGCACCACCGCGTCCGCTGAGTTCTTCAGCACACTGTGACGGTAGGAGAAGCCGAGGTCGGCGGCGTCCACCCAGCGGACCGCACCGCTGCGGCGGTCCAGGAGTCGAACCCGCGTCAGGCAATCCGACACCTCGACGCCGTAGGCCCCGACGTTCTGCACCGGGGTCGCTCCGGCCGACCCGGGGATGCCCGACAGACACTCCAGCCCGCCCAGGCCGGCAGCCACGGCGGCCTCGACGACGGTGTCCCAGTCGGCGCCGGCCTGTGCCCGCAGCAGCGGACCCTCGATGCTGATCGCGGGGCTGGCCAACCGCACAACGGTGAGGTCGGTCAGATCGTCGGCCAGCACCACGTTGGAGCCGCCACCCAGCACCAGGAGCGGCCCAGGGGCGTCCCGGTCCAGGGCACCGATCGTCTCGACGATCTGTTCGCTGGTGACGCAGGTGATTACCCGCCGCGCCACCGGGCCTACCCGCAGGGTCGTCATTGACCCCAGCGGAACATATTCGGCCACCAGCGCCCCGCCGAAATTCACTCGGTAACGGTAGCCTCACCGGCTATGCCGCGTTCATTCGACATGGCCACCGACTACGCGTGCAGCGTCGAGCAGGTTCATCGCGCGTTCCGTGAGGAGCGGTACTGGCTGGCGCGGCTCGCCGAGTCCGGCGCCGACGAGACCCGGCTCGAGTCGTTCCGGGTGGGCAGTGACGGCGGAGTCGACGTGGTGACCACCCAGGTGCTGCGGTCCAATCGGCTACCCGGGGTCATCCACCAGTTCCATCACGGTGATCTGGAGATCCGGCGCGCCGAGACGTGGACGGGGGTGACCGACGGCACAGCGGAGGGGAACGTCGCCAGCAGCATCGTCGGCGCACCGGTCTCACTGAGCGGGGATGCCGAGCTGCTGCCGTCACACCACCTGTCGCGCTTGATTTTTCGTGCCACCGTCGAAGTTCGCATCCCTCTGGTCGGAGGCAAGCTGGAGAAATTCATCGGCAATCAGTTGGTGCAGCTGATGGATGCCGAACAGCTCTTCACCACTGTCTGGATCGCCGAGAACCACTGACATGGCGCCCTAGACATGCCCCGCAATATGGCCTATACCGTCGACGTCGCGGTTCCGGCGGAGGCGCTGTACCGGGACCTGACCACGATCGACTACTGGGAGGCCCTGGTCGAGATCTACCGGGAGAATTCGACGCGGACCGAGATCGCACACTTCGCCAGCGGCCCCGGCGGCACCGACGTCTCCTTTGCACACATTCTGTCCGCGCAGGATCTGCCGGCGGTCGCCCGGGCCGTCGTTCCGGGCACCTTCGTCGTCACCCGCGAGCAGCACTTCGAACCCTTCGAGGAGGGCACTGGCCGCGCCGTCGGCCGCTACCGCGCGCTGGTGCCCGGCACACCGGTCGACATCGAGGGCACCTACGTGTTGCGCGACGCCGGCGCCGGCAGCCAGATGCAGATCGACACGCGCTGCACGGTGCGGGTCCCGATCATCGGCGGGCAGATCGAGACCCTGATCGTCACGGGCCTGAAGAGTCTTTTCGCCTCCGAGGCCGACTACACCGCAGAGTGGATCACCGGCCATCACTAGGCCAGCCCGACGTGCGGACTCCCCGGTGGGCATTCCGACCCGAGGAACGACCGCGCCCAACCGGCTGCGGCGGGCCGATCGGTGGCTGACGCACTCGCCGCGGGTGATGGCTGCCCTGCTGTCGACAGCCGAACCGGTGGTTGTCGACCTGGGCTACGGCCGCATCCCGGTCACCACACTCGAACTCGCAGCCCGACTGCGTCCGGTCGCACCTGCCGTGCGGGTCGTCGGTGTGGAGATCGACGCGGAGCGGGTCGCCCAGGCCCGCCGGGAAACCGCGGGTCATAGCGAGGGGGTCGAATTCCGGCTCGGCGGTTTCGAACTGGCCGGGGTCAACCCCGTGCTGGTGCGGGCCTTCAACGTGCTGCGCCAATACCCCGAAGACGACGTCGCCGCCGCCTGGCAGACCATGCGATCCCGGCTGTCCCCCGCCGGGGTGATCATCGACGGCACCTGCGACGAGTTGGGCAGACTCAGCTGCTGGGTGCTACTCGACCGCGACGGACCGGTGAGCCTGACCCTGGCCTGCGATCCCCGCCACATCGAGCGACCGTCGGATCTGGCCGAACGGCTGCCGAAAGTGCTTATCCACCGCAATGTTCCGGGACAGCCGATCCACGACCTGCTGGCCGCGACGGACCGGGCCTGGGCGGCGGCGGCAGGTCAGTCGGTGTTCGGCCCGCGGGCCCGCTGGCACGCCATGCTGACGGCGCTGGCCGACGGCGGCATCCCGGTGGAGGTGCCGCGCCGCAGTCAACGCGACGCCGTGCTGACCGTGCCGTGGGCGGCCTTAGGCTAGCCGCATGCGGATTGCGCTGGCACAGATCCTGGCAAGCACGGACCCTGCCGCCAACCTCGAACTCGTCGCCGACCACACCCGCCGGGCGGCCGACGCCGGCGCCCGACTGGTGGTGTTCCCGGAAGGCACGATGTCCCGCTTCGGCGTGCCGTTGGCCCCGATCGCCGAACCGATCGACGGCCCCTGGGCCGACGCCGTCCGGGGCATCGCCCGCGACGCCGGCATCACCGTGTTCGCCGGGATGTTCACCCCGGCCGACGACGGCCGGGTCACCAACACCGTGCTGGCGACCGGGCCGGGCGTCGAGGCCCGCTACGACAAGATCCACCTCTACGACGCCTTCGGCTTCACCGAGTCCGACGCGGTCGCGCCCGGACGCCAACCGGTGGTCGTCGAGGTCGATGGCGTCGGCGTCGGGATCACGCTGTGCTACGACATCCGGTTTCCCACCCTCTACACCGAACTGGCCGACCGCGGCGCCCGTGTCATCACCGTGAGCGCATCCTGGGGCGCCGGACCCGGGAAGCTGGATCAGTGGACGGTGCTGGCCCGGGCCAGAGCGCTGGACTCGACCTGCATTGTCGCCGCCGTCGGACAGGGGTATCCGGGCCCGGAGTTGGCCGCGGCCACCAGAGCACCGACAGGGGTGGGCGGCAGCCTGGTCTGTTCACCATTGGGCGAGGTGCTCGCCCAGTGCGGGCCGGACCCTGACCTCCTGGTGTGTGATGTCGATGTCGCGGGCGTTGCCGCGGTCCGCGAAACCCTTGCCGTGCTGCGCAACCGCTCAGAGTTCGCACAGATTGATAGGGAAGAATCGCGCGCGTGACGCTCCCGCCGCAGGGCCCGCCGGGCCAGCCTCAGAGCCCGCCCCCGGTTCCCCCGCAGCGACCGCAGGGCCCGCCGGAGCCACCCACCCAGCGCATCCCCCGGCCCCAGCCCCAGCCGGGTCCCCCGCCGCACCCGACGCCGGGGACCCCTCCGGAAACCCGGCGTTGGTGGGCCGGCGACAAGCTTTCGGTGATTCTCGTGCTTGTCATCATCTCGGCGCTGGCGCTGGCGGGGGTGCTGGCCGGCGAACTCTACGCGCGCCACAAGGCCGACTCGATGGTGGCAAAGGCCGTCAGCTGCGTGGTGCAGGACGGCGCCTCGGCATCCTTCGGTGTGCGGCCGATGCTGCTGCAGGTGATGACCCGTACCTTCAACGGCATCTCCGTGAAGACCGCGGGCAACCAGATCCGCGAAGCCAAGGGCATGAAGCTCGAACTGCATCTCGACGACGTGCACCTCAACCAGACATCGGAGTCGGCCGGCACGCTGGGAGCGCTGGACGCCCAGGTGAGCTGGTCCAGCGACGGCATCAAGGAAACGGTGCAGAACGCCATCCCGATGCTGGGCAGTCTGGTGTCCGACGTCAAGACCAACCCGTCCAACGGCACGATCGAACTGGATGCGGGACTCGGCAGCGTGGCCGTCAAGCCGCGGGTCGACTACGGGAAGCTTTCACTCCAGGTGGTGGGCCTGTCGGGGCTGGGATTCGCGCTGCCGCGCGAGACAGTGCAGCCCGCACTGGACGCGTTCACCACCGCGTTGACCGCGAACCTGCCGATGGGAATCCACGCCGACCGTATCGAGGTGACCGACACCGGAGTTGCCGCGCGCTTCGTCACCCGCGACGCGACTATTCCCAACGGCCAACAGGACGCCTGCTTCGCAGGCTTCTAGAGACCGTCTGGAATCTCAGAACCGGGTGTCGG
Source organism: uncultured Actinomycetes bacterium (assembly GCA_903862565.1). GTDB lineage: Bacteria > Actinomycetota > Actinomycetes > Mycobacteriales > Mycobacteriaceae > Mycobacterium. The sequence goes on from CAIOYU010000449.1 coordinate 20,382, forward strand.
CGCCACCGGGGTTGCACCCGGTCAGTGTCATGGTGTTGCCGTTCACCACCGGCCGCCACGGCTCCAGATCCCAGCTGGTCTTGCCCGGTTCGGCGAATTCGGCGAAGTTCCAGTGGCAGACGAACTGGTCCCGCATGCCGGGCGTCCCGGCGCCGGGGGCCAGCGCAAGAACCTCGCGCCATGCCTCGTCGGTCTGCGCGGCGGTCTTCCCGATGTCGCCGGCCACCGCCCGGCCGGCCTTCGTCGGAAACACCCGCAGGCTCGTCTCCCCGGAGTAACGCACCCAACTGGTGTGGTCGATGTAGGGCGGCCCCGGCAGTGGATCCGCAGCCGCCGGCGGGGTCGGCACGACGGGGACCAACGCCCACGTGAGCGCGGCCGCCGCCAGAAGTCGCGACACAGTCAGCGGGACTTCCCCTGCACCTCGAGCAGTCTCGGGCGGACGTCGGCCAGGTACACCCCGCTCGCCACCGCCGCCAGCACCAGGCCCATGATGCCCAGCACCCACGAGAACAGCCCGGCTGCTCCCAGAATCACCAGCCATACCGGCTTGGTCAGTTTGTCCGCCGCGGTGTAGGCGTCGGGCCGCTGCATCGCAGCGTGCACGAACGAGTACACAGTGGCGGCCAGAACCGCCCAGAACACGAAATCAAGAACGGCACCCGCCAGTACCTGAAGCCTCACGGCTCCAAGGGTAGGCGGGTGCCGTCCCTGAGTCGAACCAACGTGCTGTCGACCTGAATTACTTCTGGGTGACCTTCTTGGCCGGAGCCTTCTTGGCAGCGGTCTTCTTGGCGGCAGCCTTGGCCGGAGCGGCCTTCTTGGCCGGTGCGGCCTTCTTGGCCGGAGCAGCCTTCTTGGCCGGAGCCTTCTTGACGTCGGCGTTCTTGGCGGCCTTCTCGACCTTGACCGGAAGCTCGACGCCGACCAGCTTGGCAGCGCGCTCGCCGACCGCGCGGGTCTGCGCCGACACGTTGCCCAGAGCCTCCTGGCTCAGCTCGACGGCCTGATCGACATAGCCGGCGACACTGTCGGCGACCTCACCGATCGCAGCGGCACCCATGATGCGGGCCAGCGCGGCCTCGCCACGCTCGACCAGCGTGTTGTAGGTGTCGGTGGCCTCGGCGTAGAACTCCTCGGCGGCCTTGCGCAGCTCGTCGGTGCTCAGCTTTTCGCGCAGTTCCTCGCGCAGTTCCTCGGTCTTCTTGGGCAGATCTTCCTGCAGCTTGGTCAGCGCTGCACGACGGTCATCCATACGATCGCCGGCCAACTCCGCCCGCTCGCGGAGAGTCGCGAGGATCGTGTTCGCGGTTGCCAACGCCAGATCAGCAGCGCCGACGGCGGCGAGCAGCGGGGCCTTGAGGTCTTCGATGGTGGGGTTGTTCTCAGCCATGGGGACTGTTCCTTTCGGTGTGGATTTCAATTCAGAGCGTGTGGTTGTCAGATCGTCAGCCGGTCAGCTCCTTATGGCCTGTCTCGTTCTGCTGGCGGAAGGATGTGTAGATATCCAGCAGAACCCGCTTTTGACGCTCAGTGATCGCCTGGTCGCCCATGATCGCGTCATGGACCTGGTCAGCCTCCCCGGGCTCGAGGATGCCGGCTCGCACGTAAAGGACCTCTGCGGACAACCGCAAAGCCTTGGCGATCTGGCTGAGCACCTCGGCTGAGGGCTTGCGTAACCCCCGCTCGATCTGGCTGAGATAGGGATTGCTCACCCCGGCCCGCTCAGCCAGTTGGCGCACCGACACCTGGGCGGCCTCGCGCTGCGTTCTGATGAAGCTGCCGATGTCCTGGGCGGCGTTGGTCACCACGGCGGCAAGGTCGTTCTCCTGAGCCATGGCTCGCCTCCCTTCAAGTGTCGGAATCACTTACAGGAGACAAGATTACGCCCGAGTGCTAACAATTGCAAGCACCCTGCTAGCACGGCTCAGAAAAGGACCTGGCTCACCGTGTAGATCACGAGGCCGGCCAGCGCGCCGACAACGGTGCCGTTGATCCGGATGAACTGGAGGTCACGGCCGACGTGCAACTCGATCCGCCGGCTTGCCTCCTCGGCATCCCAGCGCTGGATGGTGTCGGTGATGATCGTGGTGGCCTCGGCGCCGTATTCGGTCACCAGATGCTGGGCTCCGCGGATCACCCAGTTGTCGACCTTGTCCCGAAGTTCGGCGTCATCGCGCAGCGACTCCCCGATCCGCACCACCGTGTCGGCTATCCGGCCGCGGAGCGCACTCGACGGGTCGTCGACACCCTCGAGCACCAGTCGCTTGAGCGTCTTCCACGCCGTCTCCGCCGCGCGCGTGACCTCGTCGCGCTCCATCAACTGGTCCTTGATGTTCTCGGCCTTGGCGATCGTCGCCGGGTCGTTCTGCAGGTCGTTGGAGAACTCGAACAGGAAGCGGGTCGCGGACTGCCGCAGTTCGTGGTTGGGATTGCGTCGCACCTTGTCGGTGAAATCCATCAGCTCGCGGTGAATACGGTCGCCGACGAGCTGGTCGACGAACTTCGGCGACCAGGTTGGCGAGTCGCGCAGCACCACGCGCTCGATGGTGGGTCCGGCGTTCAGGGCCCACTCGAAGGCCCGGTCGGCCAGCAACTGGATGAGGGCCTCCTGCCTGTTCTCGACCAGGAGCTGCCCGAGGACCCGTCCCACCGGCGGCCCCCACTGAGGTTCGGCCAGTCGCTTGACGATGGTCTTGTCGATGGCGTGCTGGATGTCCTCGTCGTTGAGCAGTTCCACCCCGACGCGCATCACGGTCGCGGTCTCGTCGGCAACCCGGGCCGCGTGGTCCGGTTCGGCCAGCCACTTGCCGAGCCGACTGGCCACCTGGGCGTCGCGCAATTTGGTCTCGATGACGGTCGCCGAGAGGAAGTTCTCGCGCACGAAGGTGCCGAGCCCCTCGCCCAACTGGTCCTTCTTGCGCGGAATGATCGCGGTGTGCGGGATCTTCAGACCCATCGGATGCCGGAACAGGGCAGTCACGGCAAACCAGTCGGCCAGCGCACCGACCATCCCGGCCTCGGCCGCGGCGCCCACGTATCCCAGCCAGGCCGGACCGCCCTGGGACCGCGCCCAACTGCAGGCCAGGAAGATCACCGTCGCACCGATGAGGAAACTCAGCGCAACAGCTTTCATCCGGCGCAGATTGCGCGCCCGGTCGGCGTCGGCTTCGGGGTCGGCGCCGGCGAATTGCTCGGCAAGCGAGGCAAGGTGAACGGCCACGCCCACCATCATCCGCTATCCCGAGCGCTGGGCTTGGCCTTTAACCCCAGGTGGGCTTAAGCCGAACGCGAAGCGCCCGGCATACAGCCTGGACAGAAAGCCGAAAAATTAGTGTGACCGGCCGTCACAACTTTTCTTCATTCCCTCGGTAGACTTAATCCTTAACGAGGCGAACGGACGCACCGAGAGTGACACAGCAGACCACCAAGAGCGCGGCCCCGGCGCCATCCGACGGCCCGGCCCGGGTGAAAACCGACGGGCGCAAGCGCCGTTGGCACCAGCACAAGGTGGAACGGCGCACCGAACTGGTCGACGGCGCACTCGACGCGATCCGCCGATTCGGCAGCGATCACAGCCAGGACGTCAGCATGGACGAGATCGCCGCGGAGATCGGCGTTTCCAAAACTGTGCTGTACCGCTACTTCGTGGACAAAAACGACCTCACCACCGCGGTCATGATGCGGTTCACCCAGACCACGCTGATTCCCAACATGGCCGCCGCGCTGTCGTCGAATCTCGACGGCTTCGACATGACGCGCGAGATCATCCGGGTGTACGTCGAGACCGTCGCTGCCGAACCCGAGCCCTACCGGTTCGTGATGGCCAACTCCTCTGCCAGCAGGAACAAGGTGATCGCCGACTCCGAACAGATCATCGCCCGGATGCTCGCGGTGATGCTGCGCCAGCGCATGCGGGTGGTCGGAATGGACACCCGTGGTGTGGAAACCTGGGCTTTCCTGATCGTCGGCGGTGTGCAGCAAGCCACCCACTCGTGGATGTCGAACCCCCGCATGAGCAGCGACGATCTGATCGACTACCTGACGATGCTGTGCTGGAGCGCGCTGTGCGGCATCGTCGAAGTCGGCGGGTCGCTGGAGACCTTCCGGTCCGAGCCGCACCCGCAGCCTCGACTTCCCTCGGCATTATCGCCCGCAGCCACGAAATAGTCCCCTAGTCTGCGCTCATGGCGAAAGACGAATCCCTGTGGACCCACAAGCCGTCCGAGGCACTGCGGTTCCGTTCCGGTGACCGGGTCAGTGACATCGACACCGACTCGAGTCCGGGTTTCAGGGCCAAGCGCGAAGCCGCCGAGCAGATCATCGCCGAGCGCAGCGCGCACTTCGCCGAACTTCAGGAGATGCTCTACGCCAACGGCCGCGAGGGGGACAACCGCTCGGTGCTCCTGGTGCTGCAGGGTATGGACACCGCCGGCAAGGGCGGGATCGTCACCCACGTGGTCGCCGCCGGCAATCCGATGGGCGTCGACTACCACAGCTTCGGCAAGCCCACCCCGGAGGAGCGGTCCCACCACTTCCTGTGGCGGATCAACAAGGCCCTCCCCCCGGTCGGCCATATCGGGGTTTTCGACCGGTCCCACTACGAGGACGTGCTGGTGGTCCGCGTCCATGAACTTGTCCCACCGGAGGAATTGGATCAGCGCTACGACGAGATCAACACTTTCGAGAAAGAACTGATCGACGCCGGGACGACGGTTGTCAAAGTCGCCATGTTCGTGTCCCTCGACGAGCAGAAGGCCCGGCTGACGGAACGGCTGCAGCGGCCCGACAAGTTCTGGAAGTACAACCCGGGCGATCTCGAGGAGCGCAAGCTCTGGCCCTCCTACCAGGAGGCGTACCAGGTCATGCTGGAACGGACGTCCACCGACCACGCCCCGTGGTACGTGCTGCCGTGCGACAAGAAGTGGTACGCGCGGTTGGCGGTCACCGAACTGCTCATCGAGGCACTGGCGGCCATGAACCTGTCCTGGCCGCCGCCGGACTTCGACGTCGAGGCCGAGCGGGCCAAGGTCGCCGCGCTCTAGCCTTTATCGAGGGTCAGCCAGCACTGAGGGGCTCTAGCTGGAGCCCTTGACCAGCGTGAACTGGCCGATGTTGGTGATGCCGCGACGAAAGAAGTCGGCGCACCCGGTCAGGTACTTCATGTACTTCTCGTAGGTCGCTTCATCGGTGATGGCGACGGCCTCGTCGTGGGTGGCTTCCAGGTTCGCAGCCCACATGTCCAGGGTGCGTGCGTAGTGCGGACCCAGCAGGTGCACCCGTTCGAGGGTGAACCCGGAGTTGTCGGCGAGCACCTCGATGTCCTCGACGGCCGGGAGCCGGCCGCCCGGGAAGATCTCGTCGCCGATGAACTTCATGAACTTCAGGTCGCTGAGGGTGAGCTTGATTCCGTTGTCGCGGAAGAACTTCTGGGTGTGGGCGAGGATGGTGTGCAGCAGCATCCGGCCGTCGCTGGGCAGGATGCTGTAGGCCTTCTCGAAGAACAGCGGGTAGCGCTCGACCTTAAATGCCTCGAAGGCGCCGATGCTGACGATGCGATCGACGGGCTCGTCGAACTCCTCCCAGCCCTGCATCCGGATCTCGATCGAGCGGTCGGTGTCCAGCTTGGCCAGGCGCTCGCGGGCGAACTCCGACTGCGCCTTGCTCAGCGTGATGCCGATGACGTTGACGTCGAACTTCTCGACGGCCCGCTCCAGACAGCCACCCCAGCCGCAGCCCACGTCGAGCAGGGTCATACCGGGCTCCAGGTTGAGCTTGCCCAGCGCCAGGTCGAACTTGGCGTTCTGCGACTCGTCGAGGTCCATGTCGTCACGCTCGTAGTACCCGCAGGTGTAGCCCATCGTCGGGCCCAGCCACAATGCGAAGAAGTCGTTCGAGACGTCGTAAATGGACTGCGACTCTTCGTAGTACGGGGTCAAGTCGTCAGAAACGTTTGTCATCAGAAATACCCTTCAACATTGCCAATTGCCAGCGATCGGCCGTCAGGAAGCCTAACCAATGACGCCACGATTGCATAAACGGTCAGTATGTGTAAAAACCCTGGCCAGACTTCTTGCCGAGCCGTCCGGCTTCGACCATGCGCAGCAGCAGCGACGGCGGCGCGTAGAGCGGCTCCTTGAACTCGTCGAACAACTTGTCGGCGATGAGCTTCAGGGTGTCCAGACCGACCAGGTCGGATAGCCGCAGCGGACCCATCGGGTGGGACAGGCCGGCGACGACTGCCTTGTCCACGTCTTCGATGGAGGCGACACCCGACTCAACCATGCGGATGGCAGACAGCAGATAGGGCACCAGCAGGAAGTTGACGACGAAACCGGAGCGGTCGGTGCAGCGCACCACCTGTTTGCCCAGCACCTTGCCGGCGAACTCCTCGGTGCGGGCGGCCGCCGACTCGGTGGTGACCAGAGTGGTGACCAATTCGACCAGGGGCAACACCGGCACGGGATTGAAGAAGTGCAGCCCCAGTACCCGGCCGGGATTCTTCGTCGAGGCCGCGATCTTCATGATCGGGATGCTCGAGGTGTTCGAGGCCAGCACCGCGTCGGGATCTGTGATGATCTCGTCGAGCTGGCTGAAGATGGACGCCTTGACGTTCTCGTCCTCGATGACCGCCTCGATGACCAGCTGGCGATCCGCCAGGTCGGCGAGCGTAGTGGTGAAGTGCAGCCGCGCGACGGCGGCGTCGCGCTCGCCCTCGGTGATCTTGCCGGAGCTGACGCCGCGGTCCAGCGACTTCACGATGCGGTTCCGGCCGGCGGTCACCAGCGCCTCGGTGGTCTCGAAGACCTTGACGTCGACGCCCGCGCGGGCGCAGACCTCGGCGATTCCGCCACCCATCTGACCGGCGCCGATGACGCCGACGCGTTCGATGGCCTTTGTCACGGTGTCTCCCACAGTGAATGCCTCCCAATCAGTGTTCCGGACATGAAGAGACCCCGCCCGGCGAACCGGACGGGGTCTTCATCGGCTTAGTGCTTCCGTCCTTGGTTCCACTTCGCCTGACGGCTCAGTGGAACTGACCTTCTTCGGTCGAGCCCGCAAGCGCGGTGGTCGACGAGGTCGGGTCGACCGTGGTGGCGATCTTGTCGAAGTAGCCGGCGCCGACCTCGCGCTGGTGCTTGGTGGCGGTGTAGCCACGAGCCTCGGCGGCGAACTCACGCTCCTGCAGTTCGACGTAGGCGGTCATCTGGTTGCGGGCGTAGCCGTAGGCCAGATCGAACATCGAGTAGTTCAGGGCGTGGAAGCCGGCCAGCGTGATGAACTGGAACTTGAAGCCCATCGCCCCGAGTTCCTTCTGGAACTTCGCGATGGTGGCGTCGTCCAGGTGCTGCTTCCAGTTGAACGACGGCGAGCAGTTGTAGGCCAGCAGCTGGTCCGGGAACTCGCTCTTGACGCCCTCGGCGAACTTCTTCGCCAGCTCCAGATCCGGCGTGCCGGTCTCCATCCAGATCAGATCCGAGTACGGCGCGTATGCCTTGGCGCGGGCGATGCACGGCTCGAGGCCGTTCTTGATGTGATAAAAGCCCTCAGAGGTGCGCTCACCGGTGACGAACGGCTTGTCGCGATCGTCGACGTCGGAGGTGATCAGGGTGGCGGCCTCGGCGTCGGTGCGGGCGATGACGACGGTGGGGACGCCGGCGACGTCAGCGGCCAGGCGCGCAGAGGTCAGGGTGCGGATGTGCTGCTGGGTCGGGATCAGCACCTTGCCACCGAGGTGGCCGCACTTCTTCTCGGACGCGAGCTGGTCCTCCCAGTGTGAACCGCCGACGCCCGCGGCGATCATCGCCTTCTGCAGTTCGTAGACGTTCAGGGCGCCGCCGAAACCGGCCTCACCGTCGGCGACGATCGGCACCAGCCAGTTGTCGATCGAGGTGTCGCCCTCGACCTTGGCGATCTCGTCGGCGCGAAGCAACGCGTTGTTGATGCGGCGGACCACCTGCGGAACCGAGTTGGCCGGGTAGAGGCTCTGGTCGGGGTAGGTGTGGCCGGACAGGTTGGCGTCGCCGGCGACCTGCCACCCGGACAGGTAGATGGCCTTCAGACCACCGCGGACCTGCTGGACGGCCATGTTGCCGGTCAGCGCTCCGAGGGCGTTGACGAAGTCCATGTTGTTGACCTGGTCCCAGAGGATCTCCGCGCCACGGCGGGCCAGGGTGTGCTCCTCGACGACGGTGCCCTGCAGAGCGACGACCGACTCGGCGGAGTAGGTCCGGGTGATGCCCTTCCAGCGCGGATTGGTATCCCAATCCTTCTGGATCTCGGCGGCGCTCTTGGGCTTGCCGACGTTGGACACGCTGGCCATGGGAATCTCCTTCACTCTGGGTTATCCGCCCGACGTGTTGGATTTCCTGCAACCGCCCGGGCCTCTTCGCTGATGAGCTAAGAAGACGATCCCACATCGGATATTCGCAGGTCAAACCGCCCTTGCGATTCCCAAATTTGGCAACAGACAGACGCGGATTTGCGAAGTTTGCGAAGTTCGCAGGTCAGCCGGGGGTCGGAACTCGTCACAACGGGAAGATCGAGGCGACCGCCTTGACCTCATTGCCGACCACGTATGTGAGCGTTCTAACAGTCCGATCGGTCAGCGCCGCACCGAATTTGTCCGTAGAGCCCGGCGGATAGGTGTGCAGGAGGATCTCCAGCTTGTCGCCGTACGCCACCGGAGCATCGTGCTCGATGGTGACGCGAAGTGGCGCTTCGGTGAGCTCCGGATACGGCCCCAGGAACTCCTCGACGACCTTCCAGTACACCGAGTTGTTGACATGGTCGAAGAGGTCGATGTCGCTGACCCGGATCGGGAAGGCCCGGATCTCGTCGGCGTCCTCCCGGGAACCCGGCTTGAGGTAGCCCTTCCAACGCAGGCGGTCGATGTCGGTGGTGCGCTTGAGACCCCTGATGAAGTCGTCGGACATGCGTGCCGGGGTCTGAGTCTCCCGGTTGAAGCTGATCCAGAAGGCCTCGGTCTCGACCAGTCCGCCCTTGCGCCCGTCGATGCGCACGCGCATCTCGCACCACCGACTCGACGCGCCCGAGCACCAGCGGCGCAACCGCAAGGTGTCCTGGAAATCGATCGGGGCGATCATGTCGATCATGGTGCGGCGGACGATCCACAAGGGATGGGTGTCGTTGTGGCCCACCTCGCGCAGATGGTCCTGACCGATGTCCATGATGTGGCGAGCGGCGGCGTCCAGTCGGAGCCGTCCCAGGCGATCGACGTCAGCCGGCCGCAGCGGCCATTGCCGATCGAACACATCCGGATGCGGATCAGGAACAGGCATCAGCACCTTCGCCAGGCCGGTGTCGACTGTTCCGTTGCTACCCACGCCGAGATCATGCCACGCTGATTTGTGATGTCGAAGACGTTCGTCGGCTCGAGGTTGCGCCAACTACGGAGTGAACGCGGTTTCAGCCAGGCTGCGCTGGCCCAGATTCTGGACATCTCGCCGAGCTACCTCAACCAAATCGAACACGACGTGCGGCCGCTGACCCTGGCGGTGCTGCTGCGGATCACCGAGGTGTTCGGCATCGACGCAACGTTCTTCGCCTCCGACGACGACACCCGACTGGTCGCCGAGTTGCGGGAAGTCATGTTCGACCGCGATCTGGACGCGGAGGTCGACCCGGCCCAGATCGTCGAGATGGTCAGCACCCACCCGGCGATCGCCCGGGCGATGGTCAACCTGCACCGCCGTTACCGCATCACCACCGCCCAACTGGCTGCGGCAACCGAGGACCGGTTGCACGACGGCAGCGGCAGCGGCTCAATCACCATGCCGCACGAAGAGGTTCGCGACTACTTCTATCAGCGACAGAATTACCTGCACGAACTCGACACCGCCGCTGAGGATCTCACAGCCCGCATGCGGATGCATCGCGGTGAACTGCTCGGCGAGTTGTCGCGGCGGCTGTCACAGGTGCATGGCGTGCACATCGTCAAGCGAATCGACCTGGGCGACACCGTGCTGCACCGCTACCACACCCGATCGAAGGTCCTGGAGATCAGCACCCACCTGTCCACGGGCCAGCAGGTGTTCAAGATGGCGTCGGAGTTGGCCTACCTCGAAGTCGGCGACCTCATCGAGGAGATGGTCACCGACGGAAAGTTCACCAGCGACGAGTCGCGCACACTGGCCCGTGCGGGATTGGCCAACTACTTCGCCGCCGCCGTGATGCTGCCCTATCAACAGTTCCACGACGTGAGTGAGAACTTCCGCTACGACATCGAACGACTCTCGGCCTTCTACCAGGTGAGCTACGAGACCGTCTGCCATCGACTCTCGACGTTGCAGCGGCCTTCGATGCGCGGTGTGCCGTTCTCGTTCGTCCGGGTCGACAAGGCCGGGAACATGTCTAAACGCCAGTCCGCCACCGGTTTCCACTTCTCCTCTGCCGGAGGTACCTGTCCGCTGTGGAACGTCTACGAGACCTTCGCCAACCCCGGCAAGATCCTGGTGCAGATCGCCGAGATGCCCGATGGCCGCAGCTACATGTGGGTGGCGCGGACCGTCGAACGCAGGGCATCGCGCTACGGACAGCCGGGCAAGACCTTTGCGATCGGGCTAGGCTGCGACGTGCGGCACGCCAGTCGGCTGGTGTACTCCGAAGGATTGGATCTGTCCTCGGACAGCGCCACCCCGATCGGGTCCGGTTGCCGGGTGTGCGAACGGGACAATTGTCCGCAGCGCGCCTTCCCGGCCCTGGGTCGCGCGCTTGACCTCGACGAGCACCGCAGCACGGTGTCGCCCTACCTGGTGAAGGAGCCGTAACGATGAGCGGTCAGATCGCGCGCATTCCTCCCGGCGGCCGCCGGGAGCTCGGTCTGATCAACTGGGTCATCTCCAGGTTCGCGGCCCGCGCCGTGCGAGCGCCGCACATGCATCTCTTCGAAGTCCTCGGCCAGCATAAGAGGCTGTTCTGGACCTTTCTGCCGTACGGCGATGCCCTGCTGAACAAGGGCAAGCTGCCCAAGACCGAGACGGAACTGATCATCCTGCGGGTGGGCCATCTGCGCGGGTCGGAATACGAACTCCAGCAACACCGCCGGCTCGCCCGCTCACGGGGAGTCGACCATGAGACGCAGGCGAAGATCTTCGCCGGCCCCGACGCCGAGGGGCTGACCAGCCGGCAGCGAGCATTGCTGCGCGCCGTCGACGAGTTCACCGCCAATCGTGACCTCTCCGACGAGACCTACACCGCGCTCGCATCCCATCTCACGCGCCAGCAGATCATCGAATTCTGTGCGCTAGCAGGCCATTACGACACCATCGCCGGAATCCTGGCCACCCTCCGGGTGCCGATGGACTTCCCGGACTAGAAGGGCGGATCGCCGGCCTCGGATTGCTTTGCGCGGATCGCTTGTTCGGCCTCCGCGTTCAGTTCGGCCCGCCGCCGCCGTTCGGCGTCGATCCTCGACATGCGGTCCTCGTCTCGGGACTTCTGCCGGGTCGGCATAGCCAGTTCGCGGCGGGCGTGGGCTTCGGTGACAGGCGCCACCACCTGATCGCCGGTCGGAGTGGCCAGGACGGGGAAGTGCAGCGCGCCGCCGGGCACCGTCGAGTACCGATGTCCGGTAGGTGAGGTGAATGTGACTGTGCCGTCTGGTGATTGACTCTCGCTCCAGCCGCCCGGGCCACTGAAGAACGTCTTGACCAGGTGATGCGCGCGGCAGTAGAGCTTGGCGTTGGAGGCCCGCGTCGGGCCCAGCGGGAATGGCACCGTGTGGTCGATATCGCATACGGTGGCGGGCGCGTCGCAACCCGGCCACCGACAGGTGAGGTCGCGCCAGCGGATGAATTCGGCAAGAGCAGCAGAGGGGCGATAGCCCGCCTCGTCATCACCGCCGGGAATCGGCAGAGGCTTGAGCCGGGCGGATGGGGCCAGTGCACACACCGCCTCGGCGGGCTGAATACCGAACCCGGGAAGGTAGCCCGGGGAGTTTCCGCGGCCGTCGAGGGTGGCCTGTTCGGCAAGCAGGTGGATCACCACCGGGGCCGCCCCTGCCGACCCGACCATCGGGCAGTCGTCGGACCCGCACGCACACGCCAGTCGGTCGGCTCCGGCGGCCAGTGCCCCCACCGCGTCGCTGCGACGTTGCATCGCCGTCCGCGGATCGCCCTTGCAGACCGTCGCCGCCAGTGCGTCGAGTCGCTGGTCGAAGGCCGCGGCGTCGGCGGCGTGGATGTTGGCCCAGATGCCGCCCATCCCCGGGGTGGTCGGGCCCACGTCCACGTAGCGGTTCTCGTCGACGTCCGGCGGGACCCTGACCCCGTCGGGGTCGAACCCGGCGATACACCGGTCGATACGGTCGGCCAGCTTGGGACCGGAGAGCTTCATCCAGGCCGGCGCGAGCCGGGCCAGTGCGGCATCGATGGCGGCGAGGGCCTCCGAATTGACGATCGAAGTGCGGTTCATGATCGTCGTGACCATGCGGAAGTCGACATCGCCGGTGGCGAAGACGGCCGCAACCCTGGGCAACCGCTCGCGAAGGTCGCGGGCATAGCGGATCTGGGTTCCGGCGCGGCCCCGGCTGATGTTCTGTGCCGCCGACACTTCCGCGGCGACCGCCTCGAACGGGTCAGCACACCACAGCGTGCGGTCGGCCCAATCAAATGACCGTCGCGCATACAACTCACCGACCGCAGATAGGCGCCGGGCAATCGCGACCGATTCGGCGCGGGCGGCTGCGCCCATCGCCTCGATGAGCTCAGCGTCGGAAAGACCTGATTCGAACATATTTTCGACGATAGCGAGCGGGGCCGGTCTCGACGGCAACAGAAGTTCCCGACACCCAGATCTGTGGATGAATCAGCGACTGTGGAAAGCCACTACAGGTAGGTCTCACCCAGGACGATCAGCGTGAACACCACCGGCGAGAACGCCAGACCGGCGAGGAACGCCGCCGGGGTCAACTGCTTCTGCTGGTACTGCCCCCACGCCAGGTACAACAGACCACCGGCAGCGAGCAGGAAGAACGCAGCGACGATCAAGACGCCGCCGCTCACTGACGTCGACCCCAGCGCGACGGAGATGCCGATCAGCCACAGCAGGTGGCCCAGGATCAAGCCGCCAGTCCCGGCGATGACCGCGGTGCCCGCCGGGGAGGTCAAAAGTTGATCATGTGGCCGGCGAGGCCGTGGAAGCACTCCTGCAGTGCCTCCGACAGCGTCGGGTGGGTGTGCACGTTGCGCGCCAACTCGTTGACCGTCAGGTCCCACTTCTGGGCGAGGGTGACCTCGGGCAGCAGTTCGGAGACGTCGGGCCCGATCAGGTGGGCGCCGAGCAGTTCGCCGTACTTGCCGTCGGCAATCACCTTGACGAAGCCGGTGGGGTCGGCCAGACCATGGGCTTTTCCATTGGCACTGAACGGGAACTTGGCCACCTTGACGTCGTAACCCTCGGCCCGAGCCTGCTCCTCGGTGAGACCGAAACTGGCCACCTGCGGCTGGCAGAACGTCGCACGCGGCATCATCCGGTAGTCGCCCAGCGTCATGGTCTCGGCTCCGCCGATGGTCTCGGCCGCCACCACGCCCATCGCCTCGGCGACGTGAGCCAACTGCAACTTGGCGGTGACGTCGCCGATGGCGTAGATGTGCGGGACGTTGGTGCGCATGTGGTCGTCGATGCCGATGGCACCGCGGTCGGTGAGAGCGACGCCCGTCGTCTCCAGACCGTAACCGGACACGTTGGGTGCGAAGCCGATGGCCTGCATCACCTTGTCGGCCTTGAGTTCCTGCGTCACCCCGTCCTTGCTGACGACGATGGAGACGGACCCGTCGGCCTCGTTGTCCACGATCGACTCCACCTTGGTGCCGGTGAGGATCTTCACGCCGAGCTTCTTGTACTGCTTCTCGATCTCCTTCGAGACCTCGGCGTCCTCGTTGGGCAGCGCTCGCGGGAGGAACTCGACGATGGTGACGTCGACCCCGTAGTTCTTCATGACATAGGCGAACTCCATGCCGATGGCACCGGCGCCCGCGATGACGATCGACGACGGCAGGTCCCGCGTCAAGATCTGCTCTTCATAGGTCACCACGTTCTTCGACAGCGAAGTGCCGGGTATCAGTCGGGTGCTGCTGCCGGTGGCAATGATGGCGTTGTTGAACGTGACGGTCTCGGTGCCCCCGTCGTTGAGGTTGACGACGATGGTGTTGGCGTCGGTGAACTGGCCGTAGCCGTTGATCTCGGTGATCTTGTTCTTCTTCATCAGGTAGTGCACACCGGCCACGCGGCCCTCGGCGACCTTGCGGCTGCGGTCGAAGGCGGCGCCGAAGTCGAAGGTGGCGTTGCCGCTGATGCCGAACGTCGCCGCTTCTTTGGTGACGATGTGGGCAAGTTCGGCGTTGCGCAACAACGCTTTGGACGGGATGCACCCGACGTTGAGGCAGACGCCGCCCCAGTACTTGGGCTCGACGATCGCGGTGTTCAGGCCCAGTTGGGCACAGCGGATGGCAGCAACGTATCCGCCGGGGCCGGCGCCCAGGACGACGACATCAAAGTGGGTCACGGGCCTACCCTATTACTGGGCGGGCGATCCATTCGAAGTAATACGCACCATGAAGTACGGCGGCCGCCGCAGTCGACGCCATCGGGGCCGCCATCAGCGCGATCGCCAGGGCCGTCACCTGGGGCCGATTGGGCACCATCGTGACCAGAATGCTCGCCACCGCGGTCACGGCCACGTAGATCAGGATGCCGAACACCGGCCAGGTCTTGTCCAGCGAGGTGTACCACCAGAAGTAGAAGCCCAGCCCGGCCGCTGCGGCGAGCACCCACATACCGGCTGTTATCAACGCGAATTTCCAGCGTTTGACGAACAGGTAGGAGCCGGGGACCAGGACGGGTTGGGCGGGGACCGCGACCGGCCCGAGGTGGCCGTTGACCGTGCGCAGGAAGGCGTCGGTATCGACGTTGTCCAATTCGCTGAACGCCTGACTGAACGGCTGGGGGTCGACGGGGTCCAGGCTCTCGACGACCTCGCCGGCCGGCTCGACCTCCAGATCGGGCTCGGACGCCACGACCTCGATGAC
>CAIOYU010000450.1 GCA_903862565.1 uncultured Actinomycetes bacterium
CCCGACGACGATGCTGGACACCAGGCCCAGCGCACCGCCCTTGAGACCCTTGCTCTCGACGGCACTTCCAGTCTCGAAGGTGAGTTCGCCCTTGCTCATGGCGTAGGACAGTACGTCAGCGCGCGAATATAAGCGCGCGCTTAACCTCCTGGATGGCCTTGGTGACCTCGATACCGCGCGGGCAGGCGTCGGTGCAGTTGAATGTGGTGCGGCAGCGCCAGACTCCGTCGATGTCGTTGAGGATCTCGAGTCGCTCGGCGGCGCCCTCGTCGCGGCTGTCGAAGATGAACCGGTGGGCGTTGACGATCGCGGCCGGGCCGAAGTAGCTGCCCTCGTTCCAGAACACCGGGCAACTGGTGGTGCAGCAGGCGCACAGGATGCATTTGGTGGTGTCGTCGTAGCGGGCCCGGTCGGTCTGGCTCTGGATGCGTTCCTTGGTCGGCGGGTTGCCGCTGGTGATCAGGTAGGGCTTCACCCGGCGGAAGGCGTCGAAGAACGGCTCCATGTCGACCACCAGGTCCTTCTCCACGGGCAGTCCACGGATCGGCTCGATGGCGACGGTCAGCGGCTTGTCCGCCTTCTTGGGTAACAAGTCCCGCATCAGCACCTTGCAGGCCAACCGGTTGACGCCGTTGATCCGCATGGCATCCGAGCCGCACACCCCGTGCGCACACGAGCGGCGGAAGGTCAGCGTCCCGTCCAGGTAGCTCTTGGCGTACATCATCAGATTGAGCAACCGGTCGGTCGGCAGGCAGGGCACCCGGAAGCTCTGCCAACCGCCGGTGTCGGCGTACCGGTCCGGGTTCTCCGGGTCGAAGCGGGCGATTTTCAGCGTCACCATCACCGCACCCGGCGGGATCTGAGGCAAGGTCTCGGTCATCTAGTACTTGCGCTCCATCGGTTCGTAACGGGTCTGGACCACCGGCTTGTAGTCCAGCCGGATATCGCTCAACAGATCCCGGCCTTCCTTGAAGGCCATCGTGTGGCGCAGGTAATTGGTGTCGTCGCGGTTGGGGTAGTCCTCCCGGGCGTGGCCGCCCCGGGACTCCTTGCGGTTGAGCGCGCTGACCACCGTGACCTCGGCCAACTCCAGCAGGAAGCCCAGCTCGATGGCTTCCAGCAGATCGCTGTTGTAACGCTTGCCCTTGTCCTGCACCGTGATCCGGGAGTAGCGCTCCTTGAGGCCGTGGATATCGGTGAGCGCCTGCTTGAGGGTCTCCTCGGTGCGGAACACCGCGGCGTTGTTGTCCATCGACTGCTGCAGTTCGGTGCGGATGTCGGCGACCCGCTCGTTGCCGTGCTCGGAGAGGATGTTGGCCACCCAGTCGACGACCATGGCGGCCGGCTCTTCCGGCAGGTCGATCCGTGGGTTCCCGAGCGCGTAGTAGGCGGCTGCGAGTCCGGCCCGGCGGCCGAACACGTTGATGTCCAGCAGCGAGTTGGTGCCCAGTCGGTTCGCGCCGTGCACCGACACGCAGGCGCACTCACCGGCCGCGTACAGCCCGGGCACGACATTGGTGTTGTCCCGCAACACCTGTCCGATCACCGTGGTGGGGATGCCGCCCATGACGTAGTGACAGGTCGGGTAGACCGGCACCAGTTCCTTGACCGGGTCGACGCCGAGGTAGGTGCGGGCGAACTCGGTGATATCGGGCAGCTTCGCCTCCAGTACATCGGCGCCGAGGTGGCGGACGTCGATGTAGACGTAATCCTTATGCGGCCCGGCACCCCGGCCCTCGAGGACCTCCTGGACCATGGCCCGCGCGACGATATCGCGGGGGGCGAGGTCGACGATCGTCGGCGCGTAGCGCTCCATGAACCGTTCGCCCTCGCCGTTGAGCAGCCGTCCGCCCTCGCCGCGCACCGCCTCGGAGATGAGGATGCCCAGGCCGGCCAGACCGGTCGGATGGAACTGGTGGAATTCCATGTCCTCCAACGGAAGTCCCTTACGGAAGACGATTCCCAGGCCGTCCCCGGTGAGGGTGTGGGCGTTGGAGGTGGTCTTGTACATCCGGCCCGAACCGCCGGTGGCGAGCACGATCGACTTGGCGTGGAAGATGTGGACGTCGCCGGTGGCCAACTCGTAGGCCACCACGCCGGTGGCGACCGGGCCCCGCGCGGTCTCGGTGAGCACTAGGTCCAGTGCGTAGAACTCGTTGAAGAACTCCACGTCGTGCTTGACGCAGTTTTGATACAGCGTCTGCAGGATCATGTGTCCGGTGCGGTCGGCGGCGTAGCAGGCCCGGCGCACCGGGGCCTTGCCGTGGTCGCGGGTGTGTCCGCCGAAGCGGCGCTGATCGATGCGGCCCTCCGGGGTGCGGTTGAACGGCATCCCCATCTTCTCGAGGTCGAGGACGGCGTCGATCGCCTCCTTGCACATGATCTCGACCGCATCCTGGTCGGCCAGGTAGTCACCGCCCTTGATGGTGTCGAAGGTGTGCCACTCCCAGTTGTCCTCTTCGACGTTGGCCAGTGCGGCGCACATGCCGCCCTGGGCGGCGCCGGTGTGGCTGCGGGTGGGGTACAGCTTCGTCAGCACGGCGGTGCGGGCCCGCTGTCCGGCTTCCACGGCGGCGCGCATCCCCGCGCCGCCGGCGCCGACGATGACGACGTCGTACTTGTGCTCCTGAATCATTGGTGATCTCCCTTGGTCGTCATGTGATGGGCGGTCACGTGATGTTCGGATCGAAGGTCAGCAGCGCGTAGGAACCGACCACCAGGACGATGATCATCGACACCGCGAGTCCGGTGTTGAGCCAGAACCGGGTCGAGTCCTTGCGGGCGTAGTCGGCGATGATCGTGCGCATGCCGTTGCCGCCGTGCAACTGGGCCAGCCACAGCATGGACAGGTCCCAGATCTGCCAGAACGGCGAGGCCCAACGCTGCGCGACGTAGTTGAAGTCGATGCGGTAGACGCCGTCTTCCATGATCAGGCCGATGAAGAGGTGTCCGATCACCAGGAACACCAGCACCACGCCGGAGAACCGCATGAACAGCCACGCGTACTTCTCGAAGTTCGGCATGGCGTTGCGCCGTCGCGGCGAGCGCGGGTTGTCCAGGCTGGCGGGGTGGTCGTGATCGCGTCCCACCACCGGGGCCGGCGGTCCGAGCCGGCTCTCGATGGGCTCGGAGATGGTCATAGGAACCGCTCCGCCATGTGATGGCCGATCACCGCGGTGGCCGGCACCATGATCAGTACCCAGAGCCCGGCCACGGCCCACAGCATCTGCCGCTGATAGCGGGGCCCCTGCCACCAGAAGTCCACCAGGATCACCCGGATCCCGTTGAGCGCGTGGTAGAGCACGCAGGCCACCAGGCCGAGTTCCATCAGGCCGATGATCGGGGTCTTGTAGGTCTCCAGCACCTCGTTGTAGGCCTGCGGGCTGACCCGCACCAGCGCGGTGTCCAGGACGTGGACGAACAGGAAGAAGAAGATGGTCGCGCCGGTGATGCGGTGCAGCACCCACGACCACATGCCCGGGTCGCCGCGGTAGAAGGTTCTCCGCCGTCGTGGCGACACCTGTGTCGCTGTACTCATTGCGCTGCCTCCCACGTGGATCTGTATCTGGACTCTATCGCCGGTGGTGGCGCGAATTGAATGACGCGGGGATTACATCACTCGGCACAATGGGTGATGATGAGCACACCGCTGACGCTGGAGACGATCAGGCAGGCCCCCAAGGCTTTGCTGCACGACCACCTCGATGGCGGCCTGCGCCCGGCGACCATCGTCGAGCTCGCCGAAACGGTCGGCTACCAGGGTCTGCCCAGCACCG
>CAIOYU010000451.1 GCA_903862565.1 uncultured Actinomycetes bacterium
GGCGTCAGTGCCCGAGCCGGCTGTGCCTGATGGCCGGCGTCAGTGCCCGAGCCGGCTGTGCCTGATGGCCGGCGTCAGTGCCCGAGCCGGCTGTGCCTGATGGCCGGCGTCAGTGCCCGAGCCGGCCCCGGCCCATGCGGAGCAGCAGCATCGCCAGATCCTTACCGTCCTGGCCGAGAACGCTGTAGCGCTCGATGACTTTCATCTCGCGGCTGTGCACCAGGCGGGTTCCGCCGGATGCCATCCGCACCTTGCCGATCTCCTGGGAGACCTCGGTGCGACGTTTGACCGCGGCCAGAATGGTCGCGTCGAGGGTGTCGATCTCGGCCCGCAGCGCTTCGATGTCGGAGGCCTGCTCGGTAGTCATGTCGTCGTTCTCCTGGTGTGGGGGTTGTGGTCCCGGTCCGTTGGATCGGATTGGGGCCGCACACACAAAACGAGCCCCGGATCCGGTAGCGGACCGCGGGGCTCTCGGGTTAAGGGCAGCTCAATATTTGTTGACCGCCTCCACGAGTACCGCGGACCGGTACCCGTAGAAAAATCGCTGCTCGCGCATCACACGCCGAGTGTGCCACTCCGACGGCGGCGTGCGCAAAAGCTGCCGTGACGCGCCGTCCCCCTCAGGCGCTCACGCTGTTGTTGAAACGTCGATCGTGCCGCTCGCGGGGCCGTACCATCAGGACCACCGGGATTCCGGGGACCACCCTTGCGGAAGAACCTCTTTGAGCAGATGCGCCATATGCGGCAAGCATGACCGCGGCCAGTCGAGGTACTGCCCGGACTGCACCCGATGGCACCTGCGCGACGACTGCGGCAGCGCCCGGTTCAACGATGCCCTGACCTGGTGCTGGTGCGGTTTGTGCAACCTGGTCAGTACGGCGATCCCGCAGTTTCGCAAGACGCGGCGTTAGTCGGGCAGCTTCGGCATCGAGTCGTGCTGCTCCTCGGTGTGGACGGGGCCGAGTCCGTCGGCGGGCGGCGGTAAGTTTGTGTCGATATGACTGCGCACGTGATCGCCGGCCCCGCCGAACTGCTCGACGGCCTCAATCCTCAGCAGCGCCGGGCCGTCCTGCACGAGGGCGCGCCCCTGCTGATCGTGGCGGGAGCCGGATCGGGCAAGACGGCCGTGCTCACGCGCCGCATCGCCCACCTTCTGGCCGCCCGCGACGTCGGCCCGGGCCAGATCCTGGCGATCACCTTCACCAACAAGGCGGCCGCGGAGATGCGCGAGCGCGTCGCACAGCTGGTCGGTCCGCGAGCCCGGAACATGTGGGTGTCGACGTTCCATTCGACCTGCGTTCGGATCCTGCGCAACCAGGCCTCCCTGCTGCCGGGGCTGAACTCCAACTTCTCCATCTACGACGCCGACGACTCGCGGCGGCTGCTGCTGATGATCGGCCGCGACATGGGCATCGACGTCAAGCGCTACTCGCCGCGGCTGCTGGCCACCTCGATCTCGAACCTCAAGAACGAATTGATCTCGCCTGAGCAGGCTGTGGCTGCGCTGGAGCCCAGTCCCGGTGAATCAGACGCCGACGACCTGACGCGCATCACCGCCGACGTCTACGGCGAGTATCAGCGCCGGCTGCGCGGCGCCAACGCGCTGGATTTCGACGACCTCATCGGCGAGACGGTGGCGGTGCTGCAGAACTATCCGCAGATCGCGCAGTACTACCGCCGCCGGTTCCGCCACATCCTGGTCGACGAGTACCAGGACACCAACCACGCCCAGTACGTGCTGGTGCGTGAGCTCGTCGGCGTCTCCGCGCCGGATACCGACACGGTTCCGCCCTCGGAGCTGTGCGTGGTGGGCGATGCCGACCAGTCGATCTACGCCTTCCGTGGTGCGACGATCCGCAACATCGAAGACTTCGAACGCGATTTCCCCAGCGCCGCAACGATTCTGCTCGAGCAGAACTACCGCTCGACGCAGACCATTCTGTCGGCGGCGAACGCGGTGATCGCCCGCAACGCCGGCCGGCGGGAGAAGCGCCTGTGGACCGATGCCGGCGACGGCGAGATGATCGTCGGCTACGTCGCCGACAACGAACACGACGAGGCGCGGTTCGTCGCCGGTGAGATCGACGCCCTGGCGGATCGCGGTGGCATCACCTATAACGACGTCGCGGTGTTCTACAGAACCAACAACTCATCCCGCGCGCTGGAAGACGTCTTCATCCGCGCCGGCATCCCCTACAAGGTCGTCGGAGGCGTTCGGTTTTACGAGCGCAAGGAGATTCGCGACATCGTCGCCAATCTGCGGGTGCTGGACAACCCCGGCGACACGGTGAGCCTGCGGCGCATCCTCAACACCCCGCGCCGCGGTATCGGCGACCGCGCCGAAGCCTGCGTGGCGGTGTACGCCGAGAGCGCCGGGTGCACTTTCGCCGAGGCGTTGGCCGCCGCAGCCCAGGGCAAGGTGCCGTTGCTGAACACCCGTTCGGAGAAGGCGATCTCCGCTTTCGTCGACCTGCTCGACGAACTCCGCGGGCACCTCGAGGACGAACTCGGCGACCTCGTCGAAGCGGTCCTGGAGCGGACCGGATACCGGCGTGAGTTGGAGAAGTCCAACGATCCGCAGGATCTGGCCCGGCTGGACAACCTCAACGAATTGGTCAGCGTCGCACATGAATTCAGCATCGACCGGGCCAACGCGGCGGCGCTCGCCGACGAGGCGGCCGAAGGGGACTCAGCCGACGAGGACGTGCCGCAGACCGGGGTTCTGGCTGACTTCCTGGAGCGGGTGTCGCTGGTCGCCGACTCCGACGAGATACCGGAGAACGACGCCGGGATGGTCACGCTCATGACCCTGCACACCGCCAAAGGCCTCGAGTTCCCGGTCGTGTTCGTCACCGGCTGGGAAGACGGCATGTTCCCGCACATGCGGGCTCTCGGCGATCCGGCCGAACTCTCCGAGGAGCGCCGGCTGGCCTACGTCGGCATCACCCGGGCTCGTCAGCGGCTCTATCTGAGCCGGGCCAAAGTGCGTTCATCGTGGGGTCAGCCGATGCTCAACCCGGAGTCGCGGTTCTTGCGTGAGATCCCCGAAGACCTCATCGACTGGCGTCGCACCGACACGGGGCCGTCAGGGGGCTTCAACGCTCCTGTCGCCGGGCGGTTCGGGCCGGCCCGAACCGCCCCGACGCGCTCCCCGACTGGGGTCAAGCGGCCGCTGATCGTGCTGGCCCCCGGCGATCGGGTCACTCACGACAAGTACGGGCTGGGCCGCGTCGAGGAGGTCTCGGGCATCGGGGAGGCGGCCATGTCGCTGATCGACTTCGGCAGTGCCGGCCGGGTCAAGCTCATGCATAACCACGCTCCCGTGCACAAGCTCTGAAATCGATCAGGAGGTAGGGATGGCGCTGCTGTCCGGACGTACCGCTGTCATCACCGGCGGAGCCCAGGGTCTCGGATTCGCGATCGCCCAGCAATTCATCGCAGAGGGTGCCCGAGTGGTGATCGCCGACCTGGATCCCGATGGCACCCAGGCGGCGGCCGGACAACTCGGCGGCGCCGATGTGGCGCGCGCGGTCCGTTGCGACGTCACCTCCGCTGCTGAGGTCGAGGGCCTCGCCGCCGCCGCCGTCGACTGGTTCGGCGGGCTGGACATCATGGTCAACAACGCCGGCATCACCCGCGACGCGACCTTGCGCAAGATGACCGAGGAACAGTTCGACGACGTGATCGCCGTCCACCTCAAGGGCACGTGGAACGGCACCCGGGCGGCCGCGGCGATCATGCGTGAGCAGGGCAGCGGGGCGATCATCAACATGTCGTCGATCTCCGGCAAGGTCGGCTTCGTGGGGCAGACCAACTACTCGGCGGCCAAGGCCGGAATCGTCGGGTTGACCAAAGCGGCGGCGAAAGAGTTGGCGCACGTCGGGGTGCGGGTTAATGCGATCCAGCCCGGTCTGATCCGCTCGGCGATGACCGAGGCCATGCCGCAACGCATTTGGGATGCCAAACTCGCCGAGGTGCCGATGGGGCGCGCCGGCGAGCCGTCGGAGGTGGCCTCGGTCGCGCTGTTCCTGGCGTCTGACCTGTCGTCGTACATGACCGGCACCGTGCTGGAGGTCACCGGCGGGCGGCACATCTGATGATCTGCGAACCATCGACTCTGCACCCAGATCGTGAATCGGGCGGAGATCGCGATCTGTACGCAGTCTCGATGGCGTCAGGTCGATGACCCGGCTCGCCCAGACATTGGGCCTGACCGAGGTCCAAGCCGAAATCGTCTCCAATGTAAGGCGGTTCGTCGACAAGGAGATCATCCCTCAGGCTCAGGAACTGGAGCACGCGGACACCTACCCGCAGGCCATTGTCGACCAGATGAAGGCGATGGGGTTGTTCGGGCTGATGATCCCCACCGAGTACGGCGGGCTGGGGGAGTCGCTGCTGACCTATGCGCTGTGCGTCGAGGAACTCGCCCGGGGCTGGATGAGCATCTCCGGGGTGATCAACACCCACTTCATCGTCGCCTACATGATCCGTCAGCACGGCACCGCCGAGCAGAAGCAGCACTTCCTGCCGCGGATGGCCACCGGCGAGACCCGCGGGGCGTTCTCGATGTCCGAACCCGAGGTGGGTTCGGACGTGGCGGCCATCCGTACCCGTGCGGTCCGCAACGACGACGGCACCTACACCCTTGACGGCGCGAAAATGTGGCTCACCAACGGCGCCAGTTCAACCCTGGTGGCGACGTTGGTGCGCACCGACGAAGGCTCGGACACACCTCATCGCAACCTCACCGCGTTCCTCGTGGAAAAGCCCAGCGGCTTCGGGGAAGTCGCACCCGGTCTGACGGTGCCCGGCAAGATCGAGAAGCTCGGTTACAAGGGCATCGACACCACTGAGCTGGTTTTCAGCGGTTTCGTCGCCCCCGCCGGCGCCATCCTCGGCGGGGAACCCGGGCGTGGATTCGCGCACATGATGGACGGCGTCGAAGTCGGTCGGGTGAATGTCGCGGCCCGCGCCTGCGGGGTCGGTATTCGTGCTTTTGAACTCGCGGTGCGCTACGCCCAGCAGCGTTCGACGTTCGGGAAGCCGATCGCCGCTCACCAGGCGATCGCCTTCCAACTGGCCGAAATGGCCACCAAAGTCGAAGCAGCGCATCTGATGATGGTGAATGCGGCCCGGTTGAAGGACTCCGGCGAGCGCAACGATGTGGCGGCGGGTATGGCGAAGTACCTCGCGAGCGAATACTGCATGGAGGTCACCCAGCAGAGCTTCCGCATCCACGGCGGATACGGCTACTCAAAGGACTACGAGATCGAGAGGCTGATGCGTGACGCGCCGTTCCTGCTCATCGGGGAAGGCACCAGCGAAATACAGAAAACCATCATCAGCAAGAAACTGCTGATGGAGTACCGGATCTGAGGCAGTCTGCGTACTAGCCGAATGCGACGCCGTGCGAGGCCAGCCACGGCACGGGATCGATCCGGTTGTCGCCGCCCATCAGTACCTCGAAGTGCAGGTGCGGCCCAGTGGAGTTACCCCGGTTGCCGATCGTGGCGATCTGATCGCCGGCGAACACCCGCTGGCCGATCTGGACATCCCAGGTGTTGACGTGACCGTAGAGGGTCACGGTTCCGTCGGCGTGACGGATCTTGACCCAGGCCCCGTAACCGGCGGTCGGGCCAGCGTCGACCACGACGCCGTCGGACGCGGCGTAGACCGGGGTGCCGATCGGGCCGGCCAGGTCGATGCCGGCGTGCAGAGCGCCCCAGCGGTAGCCGAAGCCGGAGGTGAACATTCCCCTCGTCGGCATCACGAACAACGGCTTCGCCAGCCTCGCCTCTCGCTCGGCGCGCTCGGCGGCGAAGGCGACGCCCTTGGCCAGTTCCTCGGCGTGCACCGCGGCGCTGGCAGTTTTCTTGACGGAAATCAGTTGCACGCCGCGACTGGTGCCGGCGGGGGCGGTGTCCAGGAGGGTCTTGTCCGAGGCGAGAACGGTGCGAGTGGTGGTCTGCGGATGGGGGTTGACCACGGTGTAGGCGGCTGCCGCGGCGGCGCCGGCGGCCATCGCCGCGATCATCACGCGGCCCTTGGCGGCGCTGGTGGGCTGCCGGCGGTGCTGCGGGGTGCGGGGGAGGACGTCGGTGTTCTCATTGATGCTGAACATCGGCCGCTCGGAACGGCTCTCGGACGCTGGCCGCTCGGAGCGGCTTGAGGGCTCGACTGGCAGGAGGGGCGTCAGATCCTCGACATCGGACATGTCCACGTTCGCCGGTATGGAAACGATCCCTGTGGACACGCGCCCGCCGTGAGCGAGCGGGTCCCGGGTTGGGGCCGACCTATGCTGCGACAAAACCAAGTCCCTTGCGTCGTAACCAAAGCGTTATCTAGACCCCGAAGACCGTAACCAAAACCACACCCGGGTGGCAACCCGTAGAAAAAAAACACCGCGATTGTGACTTGAATCACCTATGGGGGTTTTTGGGCGCCGTTGGGTGGAACGGGGCTGCACAACATTTTAGTCGGTGGATACAGTTCCAACCGGAGCGACTTCGTCACACCCGACTGAACAGACAGTGAGCCCATGGATCTTTTCGAGTATCAGGCGAAGGAACTGTTCGCCAAGCATCACGTCCCATCCACCCCCGGCCGGGTCACCGAGTCAGCCGAGGACGCCAAGGCCATCGCCGAGGAGATCGGCCACCCCGTCATGGTCAAGGCGCAGGTCAAGACCGGCGGGCGCGGGAAGGCGGGCGGCGTGAAGTACGCCGCGACGCCCCAGGACGCCTACGACAGCGCCCAGAAAATCCTCGGTCTGGATATCAAGGGTCACATCGTGAAGAAGTTGCTGGTGGCCGAGGCCAGCGACATCGCCGAGGAGTACTACATCTCCTTCCTGCTCGACCGGGCCAATCGCACCTACCTGGCGATGTGCTCGGTTGAGGGCGGCATGGACATCGAGGAGGTGGCCGCCACCAAGCCCGAGCGGCTCGCCAAGGTGCCCGTGGACGCCGTCAAGGGTGTCGACCTCGCGTTCGCCCGTGAGATCGCCGAGAAGGGCCATCTGCCCGCCGAAGTGCTTGACGCCGCCGCGGTCACTATTGCCAAGCTCTGGGAGGTGTTCGTCGGCGAGGACGCCACCCTGGTGGAGGTCAACCCCCTGGTGCGAACTCCCGACGACCAGATCCTGGCCCTGGATGGCAAGGTCACCCTGGACGGCAACGCCGACTTCCGTCATCCCGACCACGTGCAGTTCGAGGACGCCGAGTCCACCGACCCGCTGGAACTGAAGGCCAAGCAGCACGACCTCAACTACGTCAAGCTCGACGGTTCGGTCGGTGTGATCGGCAATGGCGCCGGCCTGGTGATGTCCACCCTCGATGTGGTGGCCTATGCGGGGGAGAAGCACGGCGGGGTCAAGCCTGCCAACTTCCTCGATATCGGCGGCGGTGCGTCCGCGGAGGTCATGGCCGCCGGTCTGGACGTGATCCTGGGTGACAAGCAGGTCAAGAGCGTGTTCGTCAACGTCTTCGGCGGCATCACCTCGTGTGACGCGGTGGCCAGCGGCATCGTCAAGGCGCTGCAGATGCTCGGATCGGAAGCCAACAAGCCATTGGTCGTGCGACTGGACGGCAACAACGTCGAGGAGGGCCGTCGCATCCTGGCCGAGGCCAACCACCCGCTGGTGGTGGTGGCCGACACCATGGACTCCGGCGCCGACAAAGCCGCCGAACTTGCTTTCGCCGCGGCGAGCGGAGCCGCCCCTGATTCTTCCGCCGGAAAGGGCCTGTAAACCATGTCGATCTTCCTGAACAAGGACTCCAAGGTCATCGTCCAGGGCATCACCGGCGGTGAGGCCACCAAGCACACCGCGCTGATGCTCAAGGCCGGAACCCAGGTGGTCGGTGGCGTCAACGCCCGCAAGGCCGGTACGACGGTGACTCATAAAGATAAGAGCGGCAACGAGATCGAGATCCCGGTGTTCGGCTCGGTCGCCGAGGCGATGGAGAAGACCGGGGCCGACGTCTCGATCGCCTTCGTTCCGCCGAAGTTCGCCAAGGACGCCATCGTCGAGGCGATCGACGCCGAGATCCCCCTGCTGGTGGTCATCACCGAGGGAATCCCGGTGCAGGACACCGCCTATGCGTGGGCCTACAACGTCGACCACGGCAAGAAGACCCGCATCATCGGGCCGAACTGCCCCGGCATCATCACCCCGGACGAGGCGCTGGTCGGGATCACCCCCGCCACCATCACCGGCAAGGGTCCGATCGGGCTGGTGTCGAAGTCCGGCACGCTGACCTACCAGATGATGTTCGAACTGCGCGATTTCGGCTTCTCCACGGCCATCGGCATCGGCGGCGATCCGGTGATCGGGACCACCCACATCGACGCCATCGAGGCGTTCGAGAAGGATCCCGAGACCAAACTGATCGTGATGATCGGCGAGATCGGCGGTGACGCCGAGGAGCGTGCGGCGGACTACATCAAGGCCAACGTCACAAAGCCCGTCGTCGGCTATGTCGCGGGCTTCACCGCCCCGGAGGGCAAGACCATGGGTCACGCCGGCGCCATCGTGTCGGGGTCCTCCGGCACCGCGGCAGCCAAGCAGGAAGCCCTCGAGGCGGCCGGCGTGAAGGTCGGCAAGACGCCGTCGGCCACCGCAGAGTTGGCGCGGGAGATCCTGAAGAGCCTGTGACGTTCCCTCCGCGAACAGACACAACGGTCTCCTTCGGCTCGGCGTGTCGGGGACTTTTGTGTCTGTGCGGCGGGTGGGGGTGACCGGGTGAGCATCGATCGGCGCACACCGGTTCTCGTCGGGGTCGGGCAGTTCACCGAGCGCATCGACGACGCCGGATACCGGGGCATGTCGTCGGTGGAACTCGCCACCGCCGCGGCGCGGGCGGCGCTGGCCGACACCGGGGTCTCCGCGGTGTCGGTCGCCGAGGCGGTCGACACCGTGGTGGGTATCCGGCAGTTCGAACTGTCCAGCAAGGCGCCCGCAGCGCTGGGCTGCTCGACCAACTATCCCCGGTCGGTGGCCCACCGCCTCGGGGCATCACCGGCCCGGGCGGTACTGGAACCCATTGGTGGACAAGGGCCTCAGCATGTGGTCACCGAGTTCGCCGGCGCGATCGCGGCCGGTCTGGCCGACGTGGTTCTGGTGCTCGGTTCGGAGAATGGTTCGACGCTGAGGCATTTCGCCAAGAGTGCGAACACGCCGGACCACTCCGAGACGGTCGACGGGCAACTCGAGGATCGCGGATTCGGGTACGAGGGTCTGTTCAACCGCTACACGGTTGCCCACGGATTGGTCGGGGCACCCGCGCAGTACGGGATATTGGAGAACGCGCGTCGCGCGCGACTGGGCCTCTCGGTTGCCGAGTATCGCCGGTCCATGGCGGAACTGTTCGCGCCGTTTTCGACTGTGGCTGCGGCGAATCCGTTCTCGGCCTCACCGGTGCAGCGCAGCGTCGAGGAGATCCTGACCGTCGACGCGGCCAACCGGATGATCTGCGATCCCTACCCGCGTCTGCTGGTCGCCCGCGACCAGGTCAACCAGGGTGGGGCTGCGGTGCTGATGTCGGTCGAGGCGGCGCAGCGACTCGGAGTGCCGCAGGACAACTGGGTGTACCTGCGCGGCCACGCCGACATGGTGGATCAGCCACTGCTCGACCGCGCCGACCTCGGCTACAACTCCGCCTCGATACTCGCGGTCGACGAGGCACTGCGGGTGGCCGGCGTCGGTCTCGACGACATCGCCACCTTCGACCTCTACAGCTGTTTCCCGGTGCCGGTGTTCAACTTCTGCGACGGCACCGGTCTGGCCACCGACGATCCACGGGGCCTGACGCTGACCGGCGGCCTGCCGTACTTCGGTGGTCCCGGTAACGGCTACTCGCTGCACGCGATCGCCGAGACCGTCGCCCGGATGCGTTCGGCGCCGGGCGCTTTCGGGCTGGTCGCCGCCAACGGCGGGATCATCAGCAAGTACTCCGTCGGGGTGTACTCCACCGATCCGGCAGAGTGGTTGCAGGACAACGGTGCCCAGCTGCGGGATGACGTCGCCAACCGGCCGGTGACTCCGGTCGTCGAACAGGCCGCCGGTGCGGCCACCATCGAGACCTACACCGTGCGCTACGACTGGCCGGTGCGCACCGGCATTGTCGTAGGGCGGCTCGACGCCGACGGCGGCCGGTTCCTGGCGCTCACCGAGGATCCGGACCTGGTGGGCCTGCTCAGCGACGGCGAGCCGCTCGGTGCGTCAATCACCGTGCAGCACAACGACAAAGGAAACCGCGCAGTCCTGCGCTAAGGCGACAGGTCAAACGCGGCGAGCTTGCCGGCCAGCCGCTCGACGTAGGCTCCCACCTCTGCGACGGACTTGTCGGGCAGGCCGAACAGCACCTCCGTCACGCCGATCTGCGCCCAGTGCTCGAGTTTCTCGGGCACCGGCTTGAAATCCAGGGCGACGATCTGCGGAGTGCCGTCCCGGCCGGCGCCGGCCCAGATGTCCTGCAGCAGCGCGACCGGCCCGTCGATGTCGACGTCCCGCGGCGTGGTGATCCAGCCGTCGGCCGACTGCGCAATCCACCGGAAGTTCTTCTCGGTGCCCGCGGAGCCGACGAGCACGGGGACGTGCGACTGCACCGGCTTGGGCCAGGCCCAACTCGGCCCGAAGCTGACGAACTCACCCTCGTAGGACGCCTCCTCCTGCGTCCACAACTGCCGCATTGCCTCGATGTACTCCCGCAGCATGGTCCGCCGGCGGCCGGGCGGCACCTTGTGGTCGGCCAGTTCGTCGGTGTTCCAGCCGAAACCCACGCCCAGGCTGACCCGTCCGCCGGACAGATGGTCGAGTGATGCGATGGTCTTGGCCAGGGCGATCGGGTCGTGTTCAACCGGCAGTGCCACCGCGGTGGACAGCCGTACCCGGGAGGTCACCGCGCAGGCCGTCGCCAGGCTGACCCACGGGTCAAGGGTGCGCATGTAGCGGTCGTCGGGCAGCGTCTCGTCGCCGGTGGTCGGATGTGCCGCCTCCCGCTTGACCGGGATATGGGTGTGCTCGGGGACGTAGAAGGTGGTGAAACCGTGATCGTCGGCGAGTTTGGCGGCGGCAGCCGGGGTGATGCCGCGGTCGCTGGTGAAGAGGACCAGCCCATAGTCCATGCGCTGAATTAGAACGCGTTCCAGCCCGTCGCGACAAGTGCGGGGGCACGCGCCGGTCCCGTCGATGCGCAACTCGGTGCGCTAGCGTGGGCAATGGTCAGGTCCGGCATCTGCGAGGACCTGCGCGCAGCACTGTGAG
Source organism: uncultured Actinomycetes bacterium (assembly GCA_903862565.1). GTDB lineage: Bacteria > Actinomycetota > Actinomycetes > Mycobacteriales > Mycobacteriaceae > Mycobacterium. The sequence continues at coordinate 11,264 of CAIOYU010000451.1, forward strand.
GAGAGGCAATGACGTACCCGCCCACCCCGCCCACGAACCCGGGCTACCCGGCACCCCAGTCGTCCGGCGGTTACCCCGGACCGGCAGCGCCGTCGTATCCGATGGCTCCCGCAGCCGCTCCCGGTCCCGCCAAGATGCCGACCTATCTGCTGTGGGCCGTGGCTCTGCTGGGGTTGGGTGCCTACCTGGCCGGTTTCGGGCCGCTGTTCAGCATCAAGAGCGACATCGGTCCGTTCGGCGGCGCGCAGTTCACCGCCAGCGGGCTGACCTACTGGACGGTGGCCTCGCTGCTGGCCGCCTTGCTGGCCGCGGTGGGACTGTTGCCAAAGTCCAAGACCTACACCCCGATCGTCGCGGTGACCGCCGTGCTCGGCCTGCTGCTGGTCATCGGCCAGATGATCCATCGGCCCACCGGCTTCTCGGTCGGCTGGGGACTGTGGCTGGTGCTGCTGCTGACGATCTTTCAAGCGGTTGCGGCCGTGGTTGCGCTGCTGTTCGAAACCGGCGTGCTGACGCCGCCGGCGCCGCGACCGACCTACGCGCCGTACGGCCCGCCCCCCGGCGGCTACTACGGCCAGCCCGGGGGACAGCCCTACCCCGGTCAGCAGCAGTCCGGCTACCCGCAGCAGCAGTACGGCGGCTACAACCCCGGCGCTGCGGGCCAGAGCGCGAGCCAGTCGGCCGGCCGTGCGGCCGAGTTGAACACCCCGCCGCACGGATTCCCCAGCTACTCACAGTCCGCCGCGACCGTGTCGGCTGCGACCGTCGTGACGGGCTCGGATCCGACCGTGTCCGTCCAGCCTGCCCGCGAGGTTTCCTGGGAGTCCACCTCCTGGGAGTCCACCACGTCCGAGCCCACCCAGGGATCGTCGGGCTCGACGCAACCCTGATCGGGCTCTCCGCTCACTCGTCTGAGCGCGACGCAGCGTGACGCACGTGGACTCTCAACCGGACCCCGGCCGCACTGCCGACGCGCCGCAGCCCCGCGATCTGATCCGGGTTGCCTTCGGCCCGTCGCTGGTGGCTCTGGTCGTCATTGCGGCCATCACCCTGGTGCAACTGGTCGTCGCCAACAGCGATCTGACGGGGACGCTGGGGGCGGTGGCCAGCATGTGGCTGGCCGTGCACGGTGTCCCGGTGTCCATCGCCGGCCAGCAACTCGGGGTGCTGCCGTTGGCGCCTATGGCGGCGATGGTGTGGGCCACCGCGCGCAGGACCGCGCAGATCACCCGGCCGCAGGGATCCTGGTACGTCGTCCGCTGGATCGTCGCCTCGGCCCTCGGCGGCCCGTTGTTCATCGCGGCGGTGGCATTGGCTGTCGTCCACGATGCCGCGTCGGTGATCACCGACCTGCAGACCCCGAACGCGCTGCGGGCCTTCGCCGGGGTTCTAGGTGTGCACGGCCTGGGCGCGTTGATCGGGGTGAGCTCGAGGGTCGGCCGTCGGCTGCAGGCACGCCTCGGTGTGCCGACCTGGCTGGCCGACAGCGTGTGGCCGGCCGTCATCGGCGTGCTGACGCTGCTGGCGCTGTCCTGCGCGGTGGTTGCCGCGTCGCTGGTGGTGCATTGGGGCACCATGCACGACCTGTTCGGCATCACCGATTCGTTTGTCGGCCAGTTGAGCCTGACCGCGCTGTCGCTGCTCTACCTGCCCAACGTGGTGGTCGGAGCCGCGGCGATGGCGGTGGGCTCCAGTGCGCACATCGGCTTCGCGACGTTCAGCGCCTTCACCGTGTACGGCGGTGACATTCCGGCGCTGCCGATTCTGGCGGCCCTGCCGACGCCGCCGCTGGGCCCGGTGTGGGTGGCGCTGCTGATCCTCGGCGCCGTCGCCGGGGTGGCTCTGGGTCAACAGTGCGCCACCCGGCAACTGCCGATTGCCCTGGCGTTCGCGAAGCTGGCCGTGGCATCGCTGCTTGCGGCGGTGATGCTCGCGGTGCTGGGCTGGGCTGGCGGCGGCGCACTGGGCAACTTCGGTCAGGTGGGCGTCGATCAGGCGCTCCTCATCCCGGGTGCGTTCTTCTGGTACTTCGTGATCGGGGCGATGACGATGGTGTTCTCCGGCGGGATTCGGGCAGGCGGGATTCGGGCCGGCGCCGTCGTCGAGCGTGCCAGCAGAGTCACTGTCGACGACGAACCGCGCGCTGGACGCACACTCGACGAGCCCGACCCCGAGCCCGAGCCGGAGCCCGACCCCGAGCCCGAACCCGTACCCGAACCCGAACCCGAACCCGAACCCGAACCCGAACCCGAACCCGAACCCGAACCCGAACCGGAACCGGAACCGGAACCGGAGCCGGAGCCGGGGCCGGGGCCGGGGCCCGAGCCGGTCCCGGTCCAACCGCCGCCGCCGGTCAGGCCGGCGCCCGACCTCGAAGACCTCGAGGATCTGATGTTCGTCGACGAAGACATCGACGTGGAGCATGGTGTCGGACCGGGCGTCGACGTGGACCCGCGCTAGAGACCCCCACTAGGCTCTTCGCCGTGCCCGATCCGATCCCGCCCAGCGCCGCACCGGCTCGGCTGGTGGTACTCGCGTCCGGCACCGGATCGTTGTTGGAGTCGTTGGTGCACGCCGCCGTCGGGAACTATCCGGCCAGGGTCGTCGCAGTCGGACTGGACCGCGATTGCCGGGCTGCGCAGATCGCCGCCGACGCCGGTATCCCGACGTTCACTGTCCGCCTGGGGGAGCATCCCGACCGGGCGGCCTGGGACGCCGCGATCACCGAGGCCACCGATGCGCATGCCCCCGACCTGATCGTTTCGGCCGGCTTCATGAAAATCCTGGGGCCCGAATTCCTCGCACGCTTTTCGGGACGGGTGGTCAACACCCACCCGGCGCTGCTGCCCGCGTTTCCCGGCGCGCATGCCGTGCCCGACGCATTGGCGTACGGCGTCAAGGTCACCGGGTGCACCGTGCACGTGGTGGATTCGGGAGTGGACACCGGGCCGATCCTGGCCCAGGAGGCCGTCGTCGTGAATGACGACGACGATGAACAGACCCTGCACGAACGCATCAAGGTGGTCGAGCGACGACTCCTGGTGGACGTGCTGGCCACGCTCGCTACGAGCGGCGTGACCTGGAGTGGCAGAAAGGCGATGCTCGCATGACGACTCACACCTTGATCGGTAAGAAGCCGATCCGACGCGCCCTGATCAGCGTGTACGACAAGAGCGGTCTGGTCCCGTTCGCGAAGGGCCTGCACGAGGCCGGCGTGGTCATCGTCTCCACCGGTTCGACCGCTAAAACCATTGCTGACAAAGGCATTCCGGTGACTCCGGTGGAGTTCGTCACCGGCTTCCCCGAGGTGCTCGACGGGCGGGTCAAGACCCTGCACCCGCACATCCACGCGGGCATCCTGGCCGACACCCGCAATCCCGCGCACGTCGCGGCTCTGGCGAAACTGGACGTCGAACCGTTCGACCTCGTCGTGGTGAACCTCTACCCGTTCAGCGAGACGGTGGACTCCGGGGCCGAGATCGACGAGTGCGTCGAGCAGATCGACATCGGCGGCCCCTCCATGGTGCGGGCGGCCGCCAAGAACCACGCGAGCGTCGCCGTGGTGGTCGAACCGCTGGGATACGACGGCGTGCTGGCGGCCGTGCGAGCCGGAGGCTTCACTCTGGAGGAGCGGAAGAAGCTGGCGGCGTTGGCCTTCCGGCATACCGCCGACTACGACGTCGCAGTGGCCGGCTGGATGGGTTCCACGCTGGCCCCTGAGGGGGGCGATGCCCCCGCTGAACTGACGCCGTGGCTGGCGCGCAGTTGGCGGCGTACGTCGGTCCTGCGCTACGGCGAGAATCCGCACCAGCGTGCCGCCCTCTACAGCGACGACGTCGGCTGGCCCGGCTTGGCGCAGGCCGAGCAGTTGCACGGAAAAGAAATGAGCTACAACAACTTCACCGACGCGGATGCCGCCTGGCGGGCCGCGTTCGACCACTCGCGGATCTGCGTGGCGATCATCAAACACGCCAACCCCTGCGGTATCGCGGTCTCATCGGTGTCAGTGGCCGACGCCCACCGCAAGGCCCACGAGTGCGACCCGCTGAGCGCGTTCGGGGGTGTCATCGCGACCAACACCGAGGTGACCAAGGAGATGGCCGAGCAGGTCGCCGAGATCTTCACCGAGGTGATCGTCGCGCCGGCCTATGAAAAGGGAGCAGTGGAGGTCCTCTCACGCAAGAAGAACATCCGGGTTCTGGTGGCGTCCGAGCCGATGATCGGCGGCGTGGAGTTCCGCCAGATCAGCGGCGGACTGCTGGTGCAGGACCGTGACGGCATCGATGCCCCCGGCGACGACCCGGCGAACTGGACGCTGGCCGCCGGACCGGCCGCCGACGCCGCGACCCTGGCCGACCTGGCGTTCGCCTGGCGGACCTGCCGGGCGGTGAAGTCCAACGCCATCGTCGTGGCGGCGGACGGCGCCACCGTGGGTGTCGGCATGGGCCAGGTCAACCGCGTCGACGCCGCGCGACTGGCGGTTGAGCGGGGCGGGGACCGGGTGCGCGGTGCGGTCGCCGCCTCGGATGCGTTCTTCCCGTTCCCGGACGGTCTGGAGACGCTGATGTCCGCCGGGGTGAAGGCAGTCGTCCATCCGGGCGGGTCGGTTCGCGACGACGAGGTGACTGCCGCGGCGGCCAAGGCCGGCGTCACGCTCTACCTCACCGGGACCCGCCACTTCGCGCACTGAGGCATCTCCGCGAGCAGACATAGAGGTCTCCCGACACGCGCCGATTCGGGGTGGTTTGTGTCTGCTCGCGGGATAGGCGCGCCACCCGTAGCGTGGGGGGCGTGACTGCACCGAGTGACCTGCCCAAGACCGTCGGCGAACTGCGGAAATCCGGCCACCGCGAACGCAGTGTCAAGCAGGAGATCCGGGAGAACCTGCTGGCCGCGCTGGCCAGCGGGGACGACGTGTGGCCGGGCATCTTCGGCTTCGAGGACAGCGTGCTGCCGCAACTGGAGCGCGCCCTGATCGCCGGGCACGACTTCGTGTTGCTCGGCGAACGCGGCCAGGGCAAGACTCGGCTGCTGCGCTCGCTGGCCAACCTGCTCGACGAGTGGACGCCGGTGATCGCCGGCGCCGAACTGGGCGAGCACCCGTACTCCCCGATAACCCCGGAGTCCGTCCGGCGGTCCGCAGAGTTGGGCGACGAACTGCCCGTCGCGTGGCGCCACCGCAGCGAGCGCTACACCGAGAAGCTGGCCACCCCGGACACCAGCGTCGCCGATCTCGTCGGCGACATCGACCCGATCAAGGTGGCCGAGGGACGCACCCTCGGTGACCCGGAGACCATCGCCTACGGATTGATCCCCCGCGCGCATCGCGGCGTCGTCGCCGTCAACGAATTGCCCGACCTCGCCGAGCGCATCCAGGTGTCGATGCTCAACGTCATGGAGGAGCGCGACATCCAGGTACGCGGCTACACCTTGCGCCTGCCGTTGGACGTGCTGGTGGTGGCCAGCGCCAACCCGGAGGACTACACCAACCGTGGGCGCATCATCACCCCGCTCAAGGACCGGTTCGGCGCGGAGATCCGCACCCACTACCCGCGTGAACTCGACGCGGAGGTGGGCGTGATCGAGCAGGAGGCGCACCTCACCGCAGAGGTGCCGGCGTATCTGCTGCAGATCATCGCCCGGTTCACCCGCTACCTGCGCGAGTCGAACTCGGTGGACCAGCGCTCCGGCGTCTCGGCCCGCTTCGCCATCGCTGCCGCGGAGACGGTGGCCGCCTCGGCCTGCCACCGGGGTGCGGTTCTGCGGGAGGAGGAACCGGTGGCCCGCGTGGTGGATCTGGGCACCGTGATCGACGTGCTGCGCGGCAAGCTGGAGTTCGAGTCCGGCGAGGAGGGCCGCGAGATGGCGGTACTCGAGCACCTTCTGCGCCGTGCCACCGCGGACACCGCGCAGAAGGCCCTCGGCGGCATCGACGTCGGACCGCTCGTGGCGGCGGTGTCGAGTGCCGAAGTGACCACCGGACAACAGATCTCGGCGAAGGACGTGCTGGCCGCACTGCCGAAGCTGCCCGTCGTCGACAAGATCGCCGAACGCCTGGGTGCCAAGACCGATGGCGAACGGGCCGCCGCACTGGAGTTGGCACTGGAAGCGTTGTACCTGGCCAAGAAGATCGACAAGAGCACTGAGGGCGGCGAAACGGTTTATGGCTAGCCGGACGACGATCAAGCGGCGAGGGACGAGTCGCGTTGAGGAGTGCGGCAATGGTTACTAGCCGGAACGACTCGCGCTACTCCGCTTACACCGGCGGGCCCGATCCGCTGGCCCCGCCGGTCGATCTCCGTGACGCGTTGGAGCAGATCGGCCGCGACGTGATGGAGGGGTCCTCGCCGCGGCGGGCGTTGCAGGAACTGCTGCGCCGCGGTTCGCCCACCATGAAGGGTGCCGACCGGCTTGCCGCCGAGGTCAACCGGCGACGGCGGGAGTTGTTGAGCCGCAATAATCTTGACGGAACCTTGCAGGAGGTAAAGAAGCTGCTCGACGAGGCCGTGCTGGCCGAGCGCAAGGAATTGGCACGCGCCCTGGACGACGACGCGCGGTTCGCCGAGATGCAGATCGAGTCGCTGTCGTCCTCGCCCGCCAAGGCGGTGCAGGAGCTTTCCGGTTATCAGTGGCGCAGTCCGGAGGCGCGCCAGAAGTACGAGCAAATCAAGGACCTGCTCGGCAGGGAGATGCTCGACCAGCGATTCGCCGGTATGAAAAAGGCACTGGAGAACGCCGGCGACGAAGACCGCCAGGCGGTCAACGAGATGCTCGACGACCTCAACGACCTGCTCGACAAGCACGCCGAAGGCCAAGACAGCCAAGAGGATTTCGACAACTTCATGGCCAAGCACGGCCAGCACTTCCCGGAGAACCCCCGCAACGTCGAGGAGTTGCTGGACTCACTGGCCAAGCGGGCCGCAGCAGCGCAACGTTTCCGCAACAGCCTCACCCCCGAGCAGCGCGCAGAACTGGATGCGCTTGCCCAACAGGCTTTCGGCTCACCGCAGTTGGTGAATGCCTTGAGCCGGTTGGACTCCCATCTGCGGGCGGCCCGGCCCGGGGAGGACTGGGACGGCTCGGCGCAGTTCTCCGGCAACAACCCGATGGGCATGGGCCAGGGCGCCCAGGCCATGGCCGACATCGCGGAATTGGAGCAACTCGCCGAGCAACTCTCCCAGAGCTACGCCTGGGCGTCCATGGACGACGTCGACCTCGATGCTCTGGCCCGCCAACTCGGTGACCAGGCCGCCCTCGACGCTCGCACCCTGGCTGAACTCGAACGGGCGTTGATGAACCAGGGGTTCCTCGACCGCGGCTCCGACGGCAA
>CAIOYU010000452.1 GCA_903862565.1 uncultured Actinomycetes bacterium
CACGTAGAAGAAGTGCTGCGAGGCGTTCATCACCACGATCGGCACCTGCGTGGAGATCTGGTCGAGCAGGTCGGCGGTCAGGGTGGCCTGGTTCGGCATCAGGCTCGGGTCGAAGAGCTGCCCGACGACGGCCTGCCCGGCAGGGGCGGTGGCGACGGCGGCTTTGAGCGCCGCGAGCACCGCATCGAGGGTCTTGTTCGTGTAAGGCGAGCAGTCCACCCCGTTGAACACCATCGCCGAGGACAACAGGTGCACGTGGGGTTCGACGAAGCCCGGCAGGATCACCCCGCTCTTGTGCTCGAGCACGGCGGTGCCGGGGCCGACGAAGCTCTCCAGGGCGGCGCGCGAGCCGACGGCCAGGATGCGTCCACCGGCTACCGCCATCGCCTCGGCCCGGGGCTGCGCGTCATCGAGGGTGACCAGTGACCCGGTGACCAGAAGATCTGCCTTGGCTGCACTTTCGCGCCGGTGCGGGTGTGCGGTGCGTTCCGCGGGTGCGACAGCGCCGATCGAGACGCGGGCGGCGTTGGCGGGGTGCGGGGCGCAACAGTCTGAAGCGTGTTCGGTCATGGTGGTCTCTCCTGCGTTGAAGGGCGATCAGTTGAGGGGAATGTCGTTGCCGCTCTTGGATTCCTGATACTCCTGGGAGAGCACCGCGTAGCGTGTCCGGATCCGCTGCTGTTGGTCTGCGCGTTCGCCGCGCAGCGGCTCCGGCTCGGAAGAGGCCAACTCGGGAATCGAGTAGGCCGTCCAGTAGGCATTGCTGTGCCGGTAGCCGCCGGGTTCCAGCCCGAACACCTCGTGCAGGATGCGCAGATCATGCGGTATCGCGAAGCTGTCGCGGGAGTCCTGGTGGCTGAACAGGTAGTAGAAATTGTCGAACCCCGCCCAGGTGATCGCCGACATGCACAGCGAACACGGCTCGTGGGTGCACAGGAAGATCAGGTCCTTGGTATCCGGGCGATCGGCCATCTCGTAGAACCGGTTGAGGGTTCGCACCTCACCGTGCCACAGCGGGTTGCCGGTCTCGTCGTTGGTGCCGGCGATCACCAGCGACAGGTCCGACTTTCTCAGGATGGCCGCCCCGAAAACCTTGTTGCCCTCCGCGACGCCGCGTTCGGTGAGCGGAAGGATGTCATGCTCGATCACGTCGAGCAGTCGACCGGCGAGGGCGTGAGTACTCACTCCGGAAGTATAGGTACCGCTGGAACGACGGACAGGGATGACGGAAGGGGTGGTGGAGCGTGGCTGCAGAATCATCCGGGCTGGCCATCGGCGAGAGTGCCGCGATGCTGATCATCGGTCAGCGCATCCACCCGGGCCGCGAGGCGGACTACCTGGCGTGGGAGAAGAAGATCTCCGCGGCGGCGGCTAGGTTTCCCGGATTCCGGGGCGTCGACGTCAAGGCACCCAACGACATTCAGCCGGACTGGGTGATCGCCTACAAATTCGACTCGGTTCCGCACGTGCAGAACTGGCTGAACAGTTCCACCCGGCAGGCTCTGATCGATGAGGCGGCCGACCTTTTCGACGGCCCGGCCACCAAGCAGATTCTGTCCCAGAGCAACGAGATCAGCGACCCACTGGTCACGGTGGTGGTGACAAACCGGGTGGCCGACGATCAGGTCGAGGCGTTCCTGGCCTGGCGCAGGACGATGGCCGAAGCCGAAGGCCGATACCCGGGCTTCCGGGGTTCGGAGGTCTTCAGACCCATCAAGGGTGTTCAGGACGACTGGACGACGATCTACCGGTTCGACACCGCCGGACATCTGGACGCCTGGCTGAACTCCGCAGAACGCCGAAAACTGCTTGCACAGTCACCTTTCGGTGATTACCGGCTGCGCACCATCGACCAGTCGTTCGGTAACTGGTTCGCCTTCGACGGCGCGGGCGCACCGCCGCCGTCGGACTTCAAGACCTCGATCGCGGTCTGGTTCGGTCTGTATCCCACGGTGACGCTGCTGACCATGCTCAGCGCGCCACTGCATCTTCCGTTCTGGCTGGGGATGTTGGTGGGCAACCTGGTGTCCAGCTTCGTGATGAGCTATCTGACGATGCCCTACTATGGAACTCGTGTTCTGCGCTGGTGGCTGAACCCGTCACCGGGGGCGCGCCAACCGGCCACCGACATCAAGGGCGTCGCCTTGATCGTCGCGATCAACGCCCTGTGGGCGCTGTTGTTTTACACCTTGACGGTCAAAGCCGGGTTTACCGTGTAGGGCATGTCTGCTGATGCCATCTTCGTCAACGGAAAGTTCACCACACTCGACAGCGCGACACCGCAGGCCGAGGCTGTCGCGGTCACCGGCGGCCGGTTCACCGCGGTCGGAAGCAGAGCCGAGATCGAGAAGCTCGCGAGGGCGTCCACCACGGTGATCGACCTGGCGGGCCGCCGCGTGGTCCCGGGGCTGATCGACGCGCACTGCCACCCCATCGAAACGCTGTGGATGAAGCAGGACTGGGTCGACGGACGCTTCCCCGGCACCGACTCGGTGGCGGCCACCCTGGAGAAACTGGCCGAGCGCGCGAAGACCACCAAGAAGGGCGACTGGATCTTCGTCGCCTGTGTGTCGGCCTCGGAGAACAAGTTCACGGAGAAGCGCCTTCCCTCCAAGGCTGAACTCGACATGGCCGCACCCGACAACCCGGTGATCCTGGGCAACGGCACGCACATGGCGATCGTGAACTCCACCGCCCTGTCCGTGCTGGGCATTCAGAAGGGGCAGACCAGACTGCCCAAGGGCGGCACCGTGCTACTCGACGATCAGGGCGAGCCCACCGGGGTGATCACCGACGGCTTCGCCGACATCCCCAGTTCACCGCAATCCAGCGAGGTCGCCGGGTACATCGCCCAGGGAATACCGGAGTTCTGGAACTCCCACGGCTACACCTCGCTGATGGCCATCACCCCGCACCAGGTGGTACCCGCTCTGCAGGCGGTCAGCGTCCAGGTCAAGGAGCCCAGCATCCGCTTCTCGGTGTCGGTCTGGGCCGCACCGGACGGCAAGGGTTTTCCCGAGGCGCTCAGCGACTTCGACATGCCGGCCGGCGCGGACCCCGACTTCTTCAAGTTCGTCGGCATCAAGGCGTGGGTCGACGGCGAGAACGACTGTCGCACCGGCTACATGTACCAGCCCTACCTCGGCCACTTCGACATCGATCCGCCCGGCGGGCGGGGCACGCTGGTCACCCCGCAGGACGAGGCGAACGCCTTCGCCGACATGGCCCACACGAACAATCGGATCGCCCTGCTGCACTGTTCAGGCGACGCCGCCGTCGACATCGGCCTGGGCGCCTACGAGCATGCGGCGCAGGCGGGCGCCGGGGAGCCGGACACCATCCGCCGCATCGAGCATTTCGGCATGTTCCAGCTGACCGACTCCCAACTGGAGCGTGCGAAAAAGCTTGTCCCACATGGGCTGCACATCTCCGTGCAGCCGATCTGGCTCACCGAGCTGGTCAAGGCGGACAACGAGAACATGGGCCCGGA
>CAIOYU010000453.1 GCA_903862565.1 uncultured Actinomycetes bacterium
AGTCCAGTCGCCGGATCTCTTGGTCGGAGGTGTCGGCCGGGATCTGGGTGACGCCGACGAACGTCGGACCCAGCGCGGTGAGTGCGTCGGACAGGTAGCTCTGGTCGAAGCCCTGGAATGACCCGGAGACGACGGCGCCTCCGGCGACCCCAAGGCCTGCAGTGCGATTCAGGTAGTCCGCCGCGGTGAACGCCGGCGGCAGGTAGCCGTTGTTCGCCTGCAGCGGGTACCGGGGATCGATGATGTGCAGGTGCGCGTCGAAGACGCGAGCCGGACCCTCCATCATTCGTCGACGATGAGGATGGTCTCCAGGGAGGGGTCACTGCAGTAGGCGATGCGACAGAATCTGCTCGCCGCGCGGATTGCGGTGAGCGACTCGCGCGTCACCCGCTCACCCGGCGCCAGTAGTGGGACCCCTGGAGGGTAGGGACAGAACTGTTCGGCACTCACCCGGCCGATCGCCTCGACGATGGGCACCCGGCGGCGTCCGTGCAGAAACGCTTCGCGCGGCGTCAGCACCACCTCCGGCTCGACCTGCCACACCGACAGCGGCGACGGCGGACGTCGCTCCCCGCGGTGCGCCTCGATCAATCCGGCCAGCAGATCGGCGAATTCCACGATCCATTCGGGTTCGTCCGCCACGGACACCGTGAGGACAAGGGTGTCGTGGTCGGCGGACTCCGCGCCATGGCCAATGCGCCAGAGTTCCTGACCGAGGACGACACCATCCGCACCGGTCCCGGGCAGGATGAGGGTCAACTTCGTCGGATCGACAGGGCATCCGGCGGTCTTGTCGTCCAGGACGACGAGCCCAGCCACCTTGGCCAGTCGTCGCCGGGCATCCGCAACGGCTTCGACGATCAAGGTCAGCCGGTTGATTCCATCCCGTTGCATGGCCGCTCGAGTGCCGTCGATGGTGGCCAGCAGCGTCCCGGACGGCGAGGTGGTGCTGGTCAGATCCACCCAGCGGTCCAGGGTAGAGCGGGGAAGAAGCGTCTCCCGCATGCTGACCACGGCGGTCTGGGAGTAGCCCAGCAGGCCCTTGTGCACGCTGGTGACGGCGAAGTCGGCGCCCAGGCTGATCGCCCCGCGGCCGGGCAGGAAGTCCAGGTGTGCGCCCCACGCCTGATCGATACACAGGGGCACGCCCCGCGATCGAGCCGACGACGCCAGGGCAGCCACGTCCGAAAGGGTTCCGACATAGGACGGCGACGTCGCGAAGAAGGCGTTGACCGGTTCGGTGACCGCGTCAAAGCTGCACGGCTCCATGCCGATCGGGAGGTGGAACTCCGGATGAAGGCGGGGATAGATCCACACCGGGCGCGCACCGATCAGGACCAGACCGGCCTGCGTGCTGCGGTGCGAGGTGCGGTCGATGGCGATGGGAACGTCCTGGTCACCGATCGCCGCCAGGGCAGCGACATTGCCCTGGGACGAGCCGCCGACGAGGAACCGGCTGAAGTCCGCGCCGATCGCGCGGGCCCACAACTCCTCGGCCTTCTCGAGGTAGCCGTGGCTGTAAGCGTTGTCGTCCAAGCCGCCCTGCAACGGGATGTCGTCGCGGACCGTGTCGCCCACCAGGTCGTGGGCCCATCCGGTGGCACCGCCGACGAACCGCATCTTGTGCCCGGGGACCTGCATCGGTCGGCGTGCGGCGGCGCGGGCCCGTCGCCACGCGTCGACGAGAGGTGCGGCAAAGTCCTGATCGGGCTCGATCGTCACGGGCAACTCCTGCTGGCGGCGAGAAGCGCGGGCAACGTGGTGGATCGGCGAATGCCCCGATCCCCCGTCTTCATCGGTCTGGCCATCCTAAGTCGGCGGTGGCCGGCGATTGTCGGATTTGCGGCCCCCGGTGTAGCGGGAAACGCGGGGTGGGGCATCCTCGCTTCTGGCTGGGGCAAGGGTTCGGTCAACACCGTCGTCAACAACACCCGCGGCAACGTCAACACGAAGCTCGCGCGGGCTGTCCACCCCCGCCTGACCGATCGTCAGGCTTCGGCCTGAGAGCGGATCCATTCCAGGTTGGCCGCCATGTTGCTCTGCCACTGGGCGAGCCGCCGCGCGACGATCCTGGCTTCTTTGTCGGGTTGGGCCGCGATACCGATGTTGAGTCCCGATTGTCCCGGCCCCATCCGTGCCCACTGCCGGATCAGCACCCCGTCGCTGGCCGGCTCGACTTCGAAACCCCAACTGGCGACCGGCTCGTCATGGCCCAGCACGTTCCACACCCAGCGGCTCTGGTCCTCGACCTCGACGACTTCGCACACCGTCTCCCAGTCACCCATGGCGTCATTCTTGTTGCGGCCACGGAACCGGGCGCCGACCTGTACATGGTCGGCACCGTCGAGCCACTCGGCCGACTGCAGTTCCGCCGAACACCTCGCCGGAACGGTGATGTCGGTCAGGTATCCCCACGCGGTGGCGACGTCGCAGTGGACTCGCTGGGTCACTTCGATGGTCGGCTGATCGCGATACCGCACCGGTATAGCGTGCCACGGATGAAGATCGCCACGATGATCGCGCCGCAACTGGGCGGTCTGGCGATCTTCCGTTACGCGCGAACGGACTGACCGAGCGCCGTGCGGGCGAGGAACTGCTCGAAGTGCGCCAGCGACTCCGCCGGGACCATCCCCGGCAGCAAGCCACGCCAGCTGCGTTCCAGCCGTTCGATGACGTCGTCGCGCATCGCGTCGGACAACAGGTGACAGCCGTGGACGGTGATCCACACCTGACTGCCGACCTCCTCGGCGGCGATATCGGACCGGATGTCCTCGGGGCGGACGACGGCGGCGATCCGGGCGACGAACTGGCGGGCGCGGTCCTCGAAGCCGCGGCGGCCCTCTTCGCTGAGTTGTCCGAACGCCTGGTTGAGGTGGTTGGCGATCCACACCGACCGGTCCTGCTTCAACAGCAGACTGAGCGAAAAGGTCATCAGGATGACTCGCTCCAGCCCGGAGTCCTGAGGGGAGTTCAGGCTCGCGTCGATGACCTTCAGCGCCTTCGGCCACCCCTGTTCCATGATCGCGGCGGCCAATTTGGCCTTGGAATCGAAGTGGTAGTAGAAAGCCCCGGTCGTGACGTGGGCCCGGCCGACGATGTCCTGCAACCGGGTCTCGCCGTATCCCTGGTCGGTGAACAGAGCAACCGCGGCGTCGATGATGTCCTGACGCGTAGCGGCTGACCGGTTCTGAGCCGTGGATTTAACGCCCATTTTTCGAATATATCGGCGCGGCATCCGGCCTGTGATTGGGACGATTCGATGGTTTGGGTCCCCGGCAAATAGCATCGACAGCGATGGATCACGACCTTGACGTCAGCCCGGCCCCCAGCGGGAAAGCAGCAGACCGCTTGGCGGCTGAGGCGCGCCGCCGCCGGACCTTCGCCGTGATCAGCCACCCCGACGCCGGTAAGTCGACGCTGACCGAGGCCCTCGTCCTGCACGCGAAGGTGATCACCGAGGCCGGCGCCATCCACGGCAAGTCCGGGCGACGCGCCACGGTGTCGGACTGGATGGAGATGGAGCAGGCCAGGGGTATCTCGATCACCTCCACGGCCCTGCAGTTCCCCTACACCTCCCCTGACGGGCAGGATTGCGTGATCAATCTGCTCGACACCCCGGGCCACGCGGACTTCTCCGAGGACACCTACCGCGTACTCAGCGCGGTCGACTGCGCGGTCATGTTGATCGACGCGGCGAAAGGCCTTGAGCCGCAGACACTCAAGCTCTTCCAGGTGTGCCGGCATCGCCGCATCCCGATCCTCACCGTGATCAACAAGTGGGATCGCCCGGGCCGTGACGCGCTGGGACTCCTCGACGAGATCGCCGAGCGCATCGGGGTCAAACCCACCCCGGTGACCTGGCCGGTCGGCATCGCCGGAGATTTCAAGGGTGTGCTGGATCGCCGCACCGGGAACTTCATCAGGTTCACCCGCACGGCCGGCGGTGCCACCGCCGCACCGGAAGAACACATCGCGCCCGAACGGGCCGAGGACGCCGCCGGCGACGACTGGGTCACCGCGGTGGAAGAGTGCGAATTGCTCTCGGCCGACGGCAGCGACCACGACCCGGAAGCGTTCCTGCAGGGCGAGACGACGCCGGTGCTGTTCACCTCGGCAGCGCTGAATTTCGGGGTCAACCAGCTGTTGGACAATCTGGTGCGACTGGCGCCGCCACCGCATGGACAACTCGACGTCGAGGGCCATCTACGCACCGTCGACTCCCCGTTCAGCGCCTTCGTCTTCAAGGTCCAGGCCGGCATGGACTCCGCTCACCGGGATCGGATCGCCTACGCCCGGGTCTGCTCGGGCACCTTCGAGCGGGGCGATGTCCTGACCCACGCCGCGACCGGCAAGCCGTTCGTCACCAAGTACGCGCAGTCGGTCTTCGGCCAGCAGCGGTCGACGCTGGACAGCGCATGGCCGGGTGACGTGATCGGTCTGGCCAACGCGGCCTCGCTGCGCCCGGGTGACACCCTGTTCCGAGACGCCCCCGTTCACTTCCCGCCGATCCCCAGCTTCTCCCCCGAGCATTTCGCCGTCGCCCGCGGAACCGATCCCAGTAAGCACAAGCAGTTCCGCAAGGGCATCGAGCAACTCGATCAGGAAGGCGTGGTGCAGGTCCTGCGTTCGGACCGCCGTGGCGAACAGGCGCCCGTCTTCGCCGCCGTCGGCCCGATGCAGTTCGAGGTCGCCAGCCATCGGATGGCGACGGAGTTCAATTCGCCGATCGCCCTGGAATTCCTGCCCTACACCGTCGCCCGCGCGATCGACCCCGAGGATGCGCCGTCGGTGCAGAAGCAGTCCTCGATGGAAGTGCTCACCAGGAGCGACGGCGTCATGCTCGCCCTGTTCACCACCAAGTGGCGGCTGCAGGGATTCCAGGAGGAGAACCCCGGGGTGCGACTGAGTTCACTTGTGGCCGCAGGCGATAACTGATCCCCCTACAGTTCGGTCACCCGGCCGTTGTCGACCACCCAGGAGCGGTCCAACCGTACGTTCTGCAGCATCCGGCGGTCGTGGGTCACCAGGAGCAGGGCGCCGTCGTAGCTTTCAAGAGCCTGTTCGAGTTGCTCGATCGCCTGAAGATCCAGGTGGTTCGTCGGTTCGTCGAGCACCAGCACATTGGTGCCGCACGCCTGCAGTAGTGCCAGGCCGGCGCGGGTGCGCTCCCCGGGCGAGAGGTCGTCGACGTCCCGTTCGACGTGGTCGGCGCGCAGTCCGAACTTGGCCAGCAGGGTCCGCACATCGGCACTCGACCAGGTCGGCAACCGCTGCTCGAAGCGGTCCACAAGCCGGCCGGCGCCGGTGAAATCTGCTCGCGCCTGGTCGATTTCACCGATCGCGACGCTGGCACCCAGGCTGGCGCGACCCTCGTCGGGGTGCTGGCGACCGAGTAACAGTCGCAGCAGTGTCGACTTCCCCGCTCCGTTGGGTCCGGTGATGCCTATCCGCTCGCCGGCGTCGACCTGTAACGACACCGGCCCCAGTGTGAAGTCGCCCTGTCGCACAATCGCGTTGTCCAGGGTGGCGACCACCGAACTCGACCGTGGCGCCGACCCGATGGTGAACTGCAGCGACCACTCCTTGCGGGGTTCGGCGACCTCCTCGAGACGGGCGATCCGACTCTCCATCTGGCGCACCTTCTGAGCCTGCTTCTCGCTGGACTCGGCAGCCGCGCGCCGGCGGATCTTGTCGTTGTCCGGGGCCTTGCGAATCGCGTTGCGAACACCTTGGCTCGACCACTCCCGTTGAGTGCGAGCGCGCGCCTCGAGGTCGGACTTCTTCTCGGCGTACTCCTCGTACTGCTCGCGCCGGTGCCGTCGGCCGACCTCGCGCTCCTCGAGATAGCTTTCGTAACCGCCGCCGAAGACTTTGGTGGTGTTCTGTGCCAGGTCCAGTTCCAGGACGCGAGTGACGCTGCGCGCCAGGAATTCCCGGTCGTGGCTCACCAGTACGACGCCGCCGCGGAGGTCTCGGACGAAGTCTTCGAGCCGGGCCAGGCCGTCGAGGTCCAGATCGTTGGTCGGCTCGTCGAGCAGGACGATGTCGAAGCGCGAGAGCATCAGTGCCGCCAACCCCACCCGGGCTGCCTGGCCGCCCGACAGAGCGGCCATCATCATCGACTCCGGCTGCACCACTTCGGAATCCAGGCCGAGGTCGGCCAGCACGGCGGGCAATCGCTCATCGAGGTCGGCAGCACCGGTGGCTAGCCAGTGATCCAAAGCAACGCCGTAGACGTCGGCCGGGTCGACGCCGGCCGGGCCATCGCCCGGATCCGCAAGCGCCGCCGCTGCGGCCTCCATGGCCTGGGTCGCCGCGGCGCACCCGGTCCGGCGCGCGATGTAGGCGGCGACGGTCTCCCCGGGTATCCGTTCGTGTTCCTGGGGAAGCCAGCCGACGAACGCGTCGGCCGGGGCGACGCTGACCGTGCCCTCGAGTGGTTCGAGGGCACCGGCCAGGATCCGCAGCAGCGTGCTCTTCCCGGCGCCGTTGGCGCCCACGACTCCGATGACATCGCCCGGTGCCACGGTCACGTCAAGGCCCTCGAAGAGGGTGCGGTGGGCGAATCCGCCGGCCAGGTTCTTGGCGACGAGGGTTGCGGTCATCAGGTGGCCTGCTTCCGGAGCACCTCGTAGGTCACGCCGAGCGCCCGGTACGTCGGCTCCGCCCGCCTGTCGCAGGTGATGAGCGGTAGTCGGTGCTCGCGGGCGGCGGCTGCCACCAGACCGTCGTAGAAGGCTCCGCCGCTGAGGCCGATAGTCACCAATTCCTCTATCAGAGCGCCGGTTTCGTCAGCGGACAGAAACCGTGAGTCGGGAAATGTCGCGGCTTCGAGGCGCAAGGCGGTCGCCGGGTTGAGCCGGTGCGGCAGGGGCAACCGGGTGAGGACCGACAGCAACTCCAGCGCGGCGTGCCCGGCCATCCCCCGGCGGCAGTGTGTGAGTCTGGTCCGGGCCGCCTGGTGGAAGGGATTCTCGCGCTGGACCAGGGCCAGGGCGGCACTGGTGTCGACAAGGACATGCTCAGCGCTGGTCGGCAAGTCGCAACTCCCTGACTGCGTCTTCGTCAAGCTTCGGGCCGCCGGCAGGGAGCATCAGAATGCCATCCACGTCTTCGAGTTCGTCCGAGGAGATGCTTTCTATCCGAATCGCCGCGCCATCCAGGAAAATCTCCACCTCGCCTGCGGTGATCCCGGACTGCTCGCGCAGCGACTTCGGAATGACGAGCCGCCCCGCCTTATCGATGGTCGTTCTCATGCCATGAGATTACCAATCTGATGGTTCGCGGCGGGTTGCCGCCGTTCAGTCGCGCAGTAGGAAGTCGTCGAGCCAGCCTCGGATGGCGCGTAAGCACGACTCATCGACTTTGCCCGCGGCGCCAACGATGCGCCGTCTGCTGATTGTCCGAGGCTGTTCGGTCATCGCATAGGTGGCCTCGGTTAGCTGCAAGGCCCCGGTCAGCTCGACATGCTGAGGCCACCCGCGCCTCGTGGTTGTCGCTGGGACGACAACAGCCAACTCGGTCACAGCCCGTAGGTAGCCCGCTGACGCCACCACGACAGCCGGGCGGCGCCCCGCTTGTTCGCGGCCCATCGTGGGGTCCAGGTTTACCCACACCACCGAACCGGGCTCTAGGGCGTCGCTCACGTGGCGACCTCGTTATCGGTATCGACGTTATCGGTATCGACGGCAGCCCAACTGTCGGTTTCCTTACGCCATTGGCGAAGCACTTCTTCGTCGGCGTTCGCCATCGCCTCCGCGACGGCGGCCAATCGGCGGGACCTTTCGTAATTCTCCAGCACGCTTTCGATGAACCGCTGGACTGTCTGTTGCTGAGCAGCGGCGCCGGCCGTGATGCGGTCTCGCAGAGTTTTCGTGACCTTGATTGTGGTGATGTCCGATGCTCCAGCCATAACGACACGATACCGCCAATCGTATGCGCGGACGGGATACTTTTGGTATCCCGTTGCCCCACCCGATCGGTGTTACTTCGGCGGAAATGTGGGTACCCGTTCGGCATGATGATTCGAAATTCACAGCCCGGAATCATCGTCGGAGTCGATGGGTCAGCATCGTCGATGGGTCAGCATCGTCGATGGCGGCGGTGACGTGGGCCGCACGTGACGCCCAACTGCGCAATGTTCCCCTCCGTTTAGCCCATGTCATCGCACCGGTGTCACTGACCAGTTCCTCGTCCTGGCTTGGCGTACCGACGCGGGCCGAGAGTGCGCGATTCAGACGCGACAAGACCGCCGCGCACCAGATCCTGGAGTTGGCCCACCGGGCCGCCGAAGCCGCTGTCTCGCCGGGTCGCAAATCTCCGATCGTCAGCGAGACACTCATCGGTGCGGTGGTGCCGACTCTGCCGACTACGCAAAGGAAGCCGACATGCTGGTGGTGGGCGGGCGCCGCCGTAGAAGGCTGGCGAGAAGCCTGCTCGGCTCGGTCAGCAGCGGGTTGAACCACCAGGCGCACTGTCCGGTTGCAGTGGTTCACGACGACGAGCCACAGGCGCCCCGCCCATGCCCCCATCGAATGGGCTGACCTGCAGACCCAGGAAGAGGAGCTCCTCGCCGAGCGCTTGGCCGGGTGGGGTTCCCGCTACCCGGAGGTGTCGGTGCACAAAGTCGTCGTTGCCGATCGGCCGGCTCACCGGCTTCTGACGCTGGCAGAGAAGGCGCAACTCCTG
>CAIOYU010000454.1 GCA_903862565.1 uncultured Actinomycetes bacterium
ACGGCGCGCCCGCCCCGAACACTCAAAAGCCGCTGCTCGGACGCGGGATAGAATCTCGCTGGTATGCCTCCGTAGCTCAGTCGGATAGAGCAAGGGCCTTCTAATCCCTAGGTCGCAGGTTCGATTCCTGCCGGGGGCGCAAGCGAAGAGCAGTTCAAGACCGTTTTTATCTCTCGGCTTAACACACTCACGGTGCGCCAGTCCGCAGCCAGTCCGCAGGATCGGTAGCGTCATGTCTGTGACTCGCTCCATTCGCGCAGGTGTAGAAGACCGTTGGCACCGCCCCCCGCGCCGAGGCGAGCAACCGTCATGGCCCACGGACAACGACCTTTCCAGCTTCTGGTGTATCGACGCCAAGCACGGCGCGACGGGCACTCTGGTAGCCACAGCGCGGCACAACACTGGGCGCAGGTGGCTGGCGCGGTGGGTCGACAGCGCCGGTCGGGAGAGGTCAAAGTCCTTCGACCGAAAAAGGGATGCCGACGACCACATCAAGCAGGTAACCGCCGATCTGCGCACGGGCGCGTACGTCGACACCAGACAGTCGGCGACGACGTTCGGCTCCGTCGCCGAGGAGTGGCTGGCCGCCAAAACGCCCGGCCTTAAGCAGTCAACCGCGAGCGGCTACCGCTCTCTCCTGAACCACACGGTGCTCCCCCGTTGGCGCGACACTAAGCTGGCGGATATCACCCACGCTGATGTTCAGCAGTGGGTGACTTGGCTGACGACCAGCAAGGAATCCCGTCAACCCCGTAGCAAGAACGCCACACAGAACGCCCAGCGGAAGCCGTTGTCGGCCCGACGGGCGGTACAGGCCTACGGCATTTTGAGACCAGTGCTGGCCTACGCGATACGCACTAAAAGGTTGGCGACAAACCCGTGCGACGAAATTGAGCTTCCGCGTGTGGTGCACCGGCAGGAGACGGCACTGACCCACCGACAGGTGACCGCCTTGGTCACCGCCGCCGGGGAAGCCGGGGCGATAGTGCTGACCCTGGCCTACACCGGACTGCGATTCGGAGAACTGGCCGCCTTGAGGGTCGCGGACATTGACCTGAACCGCCGACGCATTCTCGTAGCGAAGGGAGTCAGCCAGGTCACCCAAGTCGGCCTCGTAGAGGACACGACCAAGAATCACTCCACGCGCTCGGTTCCCATCTTGACCGATGAATTATTCAATACGTTGACGACACTGATCGGAACCAGGAGCGACGACGACTACCTATATCCGGCCCCTGGCGACGGCCCGATGCGCAATTCCTACTTTCGATGGCGTTTCGACAAAGCCTGCAAGGCAGCGGGATTGACCGGCATCACCCCAAAGACCATGCGACATACGGCGGGAAGCCTGGCGATCGCTTCCGGTGCTTCGGTAGTAACAGTGCAGCGACTGCTGGGGCACAAGGACGCCACGACGACGTTGCGTGTTTACTCGCATATGCTGCCCGACGACTTCGACAACCTCTCAGTCGCGATGGATACGGCGGCGAGTAAAGCAGTTGATGAAGCACAGCTTCGGCGTCAATCCGATGGCGGTTCAGACTGTAGTCATCCTACAGACGAACTGTAGTGAATAAATCAGCGCCACAACAGTTTTCGATGCGACACGCCGGGTATAATAGCGACCAACGCTGGGAAGAATCCCGTATAGTCATCTGCTAGAGGTCGCAGTGTTGCACTGCACTCTCTTTCCACCCACGGAAGGAACCGCTTGCCCAACCGGGCGGGCGGCAACTTGATGTGCGCGAGCACAGAGAGGTTCATTCCAGTGGGTGAAAATGTTTTGCCGACCACGGGGCAGATTCCTCTGCCTCCTTCCAGGCTCTCGACGGCACAGGCCGCCGAGTTCACGGGGTTGGCCGAGAGCACGTTGCGGTATTACCGGCACGCCGGAATCGGCCCCGCTTCGTACACCGTCGGCTCCAAGGTGTTTTACGACCTGCCCGACCTGACAGATTGGCTG